>JAICEJ010000568.1 GCA_025924215.1 Candidatus Binatia bacterium | reverse complement strand
TGGGCAGAGACGGCGAAGCCGCGAAGGAGGATGGTTGGAGTTGGATGGAGCGCTTCTTCGGGCGGCCGCGACGGGAAATTACCAGTCAAGCGACGATCTTCGGTACCGTGAAAGACTGCGCGGCAATTCTCGACCGATATATCGATGCCGGTCTTACCGGCCTGATCATACGCATCGCCTCCGCCGATGAGAAGACCCAAATGCAGCGGCTGATCGAAGAGTTGAAGCCGGCTCTATCGGCTCGATGAGTAATTTCTTACTTCCTGTCAAGCGACTGCATACGTTGGAACGGTATGAGAGCGCGCGCTCCATCTGACTCTAAAGCAGTGAGTCCGGTTAACTCTCAATCATCATGATCGAAGTCCGCAATTTACAGAGAATCTTCCATGTCGGGCAGCGGCAAGTAGAGGCACTACGCCGGGTCAATCAGGAAGTCCGCGAAGGAGAATTCCTTGTGCTTCTCGGACCCAGCGGTTCGGGAAAGACAACTTTGCTTCGCTGTATTGCCGGCCTGGAAACTCCCGACGACGGCGAGATTCTCATCTCAGGGCAACCGGTATTCTCCAAGAAAGACCGTATCTCTGTGCCGCCCGAAGACCGACAAATCGGCATGGTGTTTCAATCCTATGCGATCTGGCCCCACATGACCGTATTTGATAACGTCGCCCTGCCCCTTAGCTATGGGCGCAAACGAATCAAAAAACATTTGGTCCGCGATCGAGTTCTCGATGCACTGCGTTTGGTTCAGCTCGATGAGCTTGCCGAGCGTCCCTCGCCACTACTGAGTGGCGGGCAGCAACAACGGGTCGCTCTGGCGCGGGCCCTGGCTGTCAACCCCAAGGTCGTCCTCATGGATGAGCCGCTGAGCAACTTAGACGCGCGGCTGCGGGAAGAAATGCGCGATCAGATCAGAGATCTCGCCAAGCGGCTGAAGATGACCGTGATCTATGTTACTCATGACCAGGTCGAAGCCATGGTCGTAGCCGATCGGATTGCGGTGATGAGTCTGGGATCGATCATTTCGATTGGCTCTCCGGAGACGCTCTACGACGGCCCCGCCAATAGAACGGTCGCCGAGTTCTTCGGCTCGATCAATTGGCTCGAAGCAGAGGTTGTTACACGGGGTGTTTTGCAAACAAAAATGGGCAAACTTTTGTGCGACGACGATGGCATAACAGGAACTGTCGGTATGGTCGGACTTCGCCCCGAGGACATCGAATTGGGCGGCCGTGCCGCCGGACAGGACAATGCGTTTTCCGGCAGCATCGTGTCGCGGACTTTTCTAGGCGACCTCAACGTTTACGATGTCCAAATCGGCGGCGTGAACCTGAAAGTTAAAACCATGCAAAAGGGCCAATTGGAAAATCCGATCAACGTTAGAATTCCCAAGGAGCGGGTTAAGTTTTTCGCGACATGAAAGCATCACCGGTGAATGGTTGCCAACTGATAAAAACGATGAGGACGTAATTATGGAACAGCAGAACTTGATACCCCTGCCCTCCCTGACGGAACGCGATCGGCGCTATAAAAACGTCCGGGAGCGCATGGCACGGGAGGGACTCGACGTCTTGTTACTGCCGGCCAATCACAGCCGGTGGGAACAGATGATGGCGGATTCGCGGTATTTAAGCGGAATCGGCGGATTTGCGACGGAGGTTTTTACTGTTTTTCCTGCCGAAGGCGATCCAACGGCCTACGTTTTCAACCGGGCCGGCTGGTGGAAACAAGCGCAGAACTGGACCGCCGACGTTCGCGACGGGCGTAATCGCTGGGCGCAAAACGCCATCGAGAAACTCAACGAGCTCGGGTTCAAAAAAGGCAGGATAGGAATCTCCGGACTGGCGGGCTTGGTCCGCGCTCCCGAGGGGATTATTTCCTATTCCACCGTGGAGGCGATCCGCCAGGCATTTCCGGACGGCGAAATCGTCAATGCCACGGTGCTCATGCAGGAGGCCCGCGCTCTCAAGAGCGACGAAGAGATCGCCTTTTTACAACGTTCGATGGATATCATCGAGGAGATGATTCGCACCATGAAGGAAAGCGCGCGGCCGGGCGTGAGGGAAAAGGACCTTTACGCGGAGATGATCCATACCATGTTGCGCCATGACGGCGAGCTGCCGACTTTGTTTTTTCTCGGCACTGGGCCGCAAGCCACCCAGAGTACTTTTGTTCCCACCACCCGGGTCATTCAAGACGGCGATCGTGTGGTCAATGAAATCGAAGCCAAAGTCGGCGGCTACGCCGCGCAGGCGGTCTGTCCGATGGTCGTGGGCCGAGCTAAAGACAACTACGAAGAGATGGTCGACCTTTCCGCCGCCTGCTTTCATGCGATTTTGCAGCAGATGCGCCCGGGTGTGACCTTCGGCACACTGTTCGATACCTATCAAAAAACCGTCCAGGAAAACGGCAAGGACATGTATCGCTGGAGTCATCCGATGATGCATTCGCGAGGACTCGGCGATGATGCCCCGGCGCTCATGGGCGATAAGGATTTGGAACGTCTTGCTCATCGACAATTGGAAAAAGGCATGGCGTTCATTTTAAAACCTCGGGTCCGGCATGCCTCCGGTAAAGGAAGCGCCAGCATCGGCGATACGGTGGTGGTCGAACAGAACGGCGCACGACGGCTCGGACGGAGAGAAATGAAGCTGATGGTAGCCGAGTAACAGTTCGACCATGGCACTTTTACTCGCACGATCTGAAATCACCAAGCTGCTCGACCTGCGCGCGGCGATGCAGATTCTCGAGCGCGTCTATCACGACCAAGCCCAGGGTGGCATCGACGCCGTCCCGCCGCTTCGGCTCATGAATCGAGGGATCCGGCTGGTGGCCGGGCGATTGAATTTGCAGAACCGGGTCGGTGTCCGACTGAGCGTGACCGGCAGCAGAGCACTGGCGCTGGTTTTTGAGATCGAGTCCGGCAAACTCTTGGCGATCATGGGCTACCCGTTCAGCAATCTGCGCATCGGCGCGACCGTCGGCTTGGCAATGGAGCGGCTGGTCAAACCCGGAATCAAAAAAATCGGCCTGATCGGCAGCGGCGCCATCGCTCCCTGGCTGCTTCGTACCGCCGTGAGTCTTCGACCCATCGAAGAAATCAGAGTTTTTAGCAGGAGCGCCGAAAGGCGCCAGAAGTTTACCGCCGACATGACCCGTGAGTTGAATGTCACGATAACGCCGGTAAACCGACCCGAGGATGCCATTGAGAATGCCGAAATCATCTTCGTCAGCACCAACTCCGCTGGGCCCGCGTTGCTCGGCAAATGGTTAAGACCGGGGGTGCCGGTGATCGGCACTGGACGGCCTAACGAATTCGACGACGACGTTTATCTGAGAGCCAAATTAAT
>JAICEJ010000567.1 GCA_025924215.1 Candidatus Binatia bacterium | reverse complement strand
TTTGGTCGGGGTGTTGCATCTTTATTTCGGTAGTCTTTTCTTCCCCCACGGCGCCGCAGACGTTTGACCATAGGGCTATTGGGATCGCGGGCTTAGTTGATATCGTAGCCACGGCGCTGACGTTCACGTTCTGTGTCCCCGGTGTGCTCATTCCCAAGAGATTCATGAGCGGCGTTAAGAACATCGGCGTTGTAATGCCGTGGCCGCCCTCGCGTGCGACCCTGACGCCATTGGCCGTGGCGATCGGCTCATTGTAACGCTCAACATTTTTAGTGGTGAAGTTGTAATAGACATAACTCACGTCGGTCGATTTGAGCGCATCGGTACCGCTTGCCACATAGTCATTCGTTGCATTAAAGGCGACGGCGCGTGCATTGACCTGATTCGGGTCTCGCGACGGCAGGGCAGATACGGCCGCCAGCGCGGCGGCGTCAACAGCTGATTGCCCTTGATTGCGAGTATAGGTTAATTGACCTGTGTCCAAACCAAGCCCAACCATGACCATGAGAAGGACAATCATTAGCGTTACCAGTACGATGACGGATCCGCTTTCATTTTTTTCAGGTTGCATAAACTTCTCCGAATCACCGCACTATGAATGTGTGCCACTGGCTGTGATCGCCGTACACAGGCCAGTATTTGTAGTTGGCTGAAACTCATATGACATTCTGGTCGTCCGGCTAATCGCAATCGGATCAGGAGGTGTGAATCCCAACAGCCCGATCAAGCGATAGAAGAAAAAGTTATAAGTTCCTTGAGCTTGCACCTCAACGAATTTGGCACAGTTCGCGGCCCCCGTCGCATAATAGTTGACCGTCGCCTGCTTGATTGCTGGCGAGCCCGTCACCAGACGGTCCGGCAGGTTATCGTAAACCTGAGTCGCCAAACTTGTAGCCTTTGCATTAGTCATGGCATCAGTAGTTGAAGCTATTCGCGCACCATCCCGTACTGCATTCTGAGTGATATGACCAGTAAAGATTGAAATTCCAAAATCGACAGGGACATATAAAGCAACTAAGATTAACGGGGTCATCAATGCGATTTCGACTATGCTCTGTCCTTTGCATTTGAATATTAATGAACGCATATGACCTTGGCCAAACCAAGCTAGCATTGATGTTCCCAACGCATGGCGGTTTCTCGCGTAATCGATTGGGTATTTAAATCGGCCGTGACGCCCATCAGATGCAACAACTGGTAAAAAGAGAAATTGTACGTCCCCTCCACCCTAACTTGCACCAACTGGTTACAGCTAGGTCCGGAAAGAGGATCCACAGTAATGATAGCCCCAGGTAATAACGCACTTGAGAGTCGATTTGCAGTTTCCTTTAAAATAGTGCCGTCAGCTAACGAAAAGCAGGCCGGCAAAGTACAGTTTCCTACTTGAGTCGAGTAGCTAGGATCAGCAGCACCAATTCTCGCCCCCTCGCGAGAGGCATTTGCCGCCAACTGGCTGCTATAAAAAGCCAAACCGAAATCAGCGGGAATCCAGGCGATCACTAGAAGCAGAACAAAAATTAAAGTGAACTCTACTACCGCTTGGCCGTTCATATTACAGGTGGAGAAAAGCGATCGCCCTCGAGCTTGATCAAGCGTTCGACTTCGTTTTAGTACGTCGAAAAAGTCCACGCACATTATCCTATTTCAGTTAGCCGAGTGTCTCTTAAATCATCTATCCCCGAGGTTTCTACGAGCGAAATTTCTAGTTGATCGCCAACTTCGGTGTGAGATTTTTTAATTGTACCGTTGGGTAGCTCAAGCACGCTATATCCTTTCAACTGAATACCGCTGATTCGGTAAGGGACCATGCCGGAAGCAATTCCCAAAACGATATTACTTTTATCCAAGAAGATCACGTCGATGGGAAATTTCATCCCGATCGTATGTATGCCCTTGCTCGGCATCAGCCACAAGGCTTCCTCTGGACCAAGAGTTGAGCGTTTGAGCAGCCCTACCAAGCGCGTGACAAAGTTATCTGCTTTTCTAATCTTCGTAGCCAGCCAGGTGTTCTTGGTTAAATTTATTACCGGCACAGACTTACCCCATAGGATCTGCTAGCGCCTTCATGATTTGCAACCCTGCGGGTCCAAGTAAGATAATGAAAATCGCCGGAAGTATAAAAAACACCAGGGGAAAGATGAGTTTGATTACCGCCTTGCGCGCAGCTTCCTCGGCAGATTGGCTGCGTTTGTCACGCATGGTTTCGGCGTATATTCTTAGCGACCGCGCGATACTACCGCCGAGTTCTTCGGTTTGAGTCAGGAAAGTAACCAATCCGCGAATTTCCTCTACCCCACATCGTTCAGCCAAGCGGATCAACGCATCTTTGCGCCGGGCACCGGCTTGCATTTCCTGCGTCGCCAGCAACAGCTCTTCGCCGATAGCTAATTTTTGGCTATTTTGTTCGTTGCCAACCCGATTTAACGCGGCATCGACACCCATACCGGCTTCCACGCAAACTACTATCAGGTCCAACGTATCGGGAAGTGCTTCGCGCATCGCCAGCACGCGGGACTTAGCTTTTCGAAACACCGTCAGGTAAGGTAGCATATACCCGAGAGCACCAGCGGCCCCGCCTAAGAGCAGCACATCCTGCATCGAGGCATTCAATGAAAATGACAAAAGCAATCCGGTGAGGGCCAAAACCAAGCCCAGAAAAATACGCAGGCCCCAATAAATCCGGATGGCACGAATGCCCCGATACCCCGCCTGATGCAATTGCACGCCTGCTTTTGAAAGCTTGTCCGGTATCTCCTTGCTGCCGAAGAAAAAGTCGGCTACGCGCTCCCAAAAAGTTTCCTCCTCATTATCGTATAATCGAACAGGCCCGGCCGCGGTTCTTGGTCCCGAGATGGTTTCCAGGCGCCGTTGAATCATTTCCTCTGCGATTGGCGCTTTGGGCGCCAAAACCAGGTACATGATGGCGCCGACAACTCCAAATACTGCAATGGCAATTAGTGTTTCCATAGGATCCCGCTAGATATGAATCTTTATGAACTTTCGAAAGACCATGATGCCGATTACCTCGAGAACCAAGGCTGTTGCTAGCATTGCGCGACCTCCAGGATGTACCAACATTTCGTTCATCATCACTGGCTCACGAATGAACATAAACACCGCCAAAAATGGCGGTATTGAACTTACCGTCCAAGCACTCATACGGTTTTGCGCCGTCAAGCTCTTGATCAATCGCTCTATACGGAAACGGTCGCGAATGATATTTGCCAATTTCATGAGAAGCTCTGAGAGGCTGCCGCCGATCTCACGCTGAACAAGCAACGCGGTATTGAACAGCCGAACCTCAGGGAGGGACATGCGTTGTTCAAATTTTCTCAATGCGTCGTTAAGAG
>JAICEJ010000566.1 GCA_025924215.1 Candidatus Binatia bacterium | reverse complement strand
CCACGCCGTTCCAACAACCCAACCGGTAAATTGGCACACGATTTCAAGAGCGGCGCGGAGGCCGGAGGATAGGTCGGGATTCTCGATGAGCGCTCGGTAAAGACGTAACAGTAAATCGGACTCCTCGAGCCGTTGCTTCGCGGTTACGGGAGCCTCAAGATTCTGTTCGACTTCGGTCAATACGGGCATGCGTTGATATCCTGTGTTTTCGGATCGCAACTTGCAATGGGCGTAATTCTCGACCTTGCCGCTACCTTTCTTATAGCTGGGAATAGCTTTAGTTCGGCGGGTCATGGCTGTCAAGGTAACGCCAGGCAATCGCACAGCTTTTGTAGCGCCGCGGCGCGCCTGTGGCGGCCGCGAGATGGCATCTGCTTTGCGCTTACTTTAATTAGACCTTCTTGAGCG
The DNA here is from genome assembly GCA_025924215.1 of Candidatus Binatia bacterium. GTDB lineage: Bacteria > Desulfobacterota > Binatia > UBA9968 > UBA9968 > WHTF01. The sequence goes on along the minus strand of JAICEJ010000566.1, from coordinate 2,943 downwards.
GAGGTGGAGTATGCTAACCGAAAGTCTGTTCTTTTATTTCGTGCTCCTAACTCTGTTGATGGTGATTCTGAATGCGCTGCTGACGAGATCGGAGCGTCGGCACGATCGTCATTCGCACGTTTAAGGTTTGCCAGCCAACGGGTCACACCAGCCGGCCAACTGCTTCAGTGAAAAGTGTCGCTAGATGCTACGTTGGTCTGACTGCACAACCGCCCCCGTTGAGTGGGCACCCCCATCAGGTTGTCTGGAGTAATAGGTTGTTCTGACGATGTGCTTGCGGGAGAAAGGCTCCGTGAGTTTTCCAGGGATGGTTCTGCAACCAAGCGCCATGTGCGTCTTCGGCCGGCAGTGGCGCACGATGTTTGTCAGCAAGGCGCTACGATATGGGAGCTAATTTTGTTTCTGGCGGGGAGGCGCTTGCCGCTTCTTCATTCTTGCGCGACTGATTGCGGATCGCTGCGCGCCAGCATGTCACGAATCTCCGCTCGATGCCTCTTACCATCATTCTCAATAATTTTGAGAAGTGCCGCGGTCTCCGGAAAATCGTCGTTGATGGCGGATAGGTCGTTTTGCAACTCGCCGCAGCACCGCCGCTCTTCCTCGAGATCCGTGCGCAGATAAAACCAGCTGTTTTGCTCTCTCGGCACGTGGATCGGTATCACATCTGGAAGCTTTTCCCCCAAATCTAATATTTTTGCCGCAAGCCATTGGGCGTGTAACTCCTCCTCCGCGGCGATGCTGAGGAGCGCATTCCGAAACTGCGGGTAGCTCATTCTTTCAGCATGCTGGCGATAACGCATGGCATGCTGTTTTTCCCTGACATAGCGATGCCGCAGAACGCTCAAAACAGCGTCACGCCCCGCGGAGCCAAACGGCTTTCGCCGCCAACCCCAACAGTTCATCCCAAGCGCCACAGGTATCTCCTTTCATCAAGGACCCCCCGTTGTAACTTGTAAACGCAAAGCTTGCGCCAAAAATGACGTCAGTTGCCTGAGCAATAAGGAGAAGAAAGCGCAAAACCGAGTGGGCAGTTTCTCACGGTGGAGAAACGGCCCATGAAAGTCTCGCAGGAATGATAATCTCTCACGACCAGAAGGTTCAGGCTCCGCGGCTTCCGTGACAATAGGCACAGGCTCCCGATACTGCCCCAGCCCGAAAGAAATTCGGTGGATCGCGGCTGACTGCGTCCTGCGCGGTTCTAATATCCTGCAAGAAGTTTGATCGATTGGCATCGACCAGCGGGTGGTTGGACGGCCATCCGGTTCGATTCAATTCGATCATCACCTGCTCCATCGCTCGAAGGTGCTGTAACACTTCAGGGCGATTGACCGCGGTCTCCTCGGGCGATGCCATGAGTACCCGCAGTTCACGCGAGTGATAAGCTAACTGCCACATCGTCGACTTCAGCTGTTCGTTGGTAATGTAATGAAATGTCGGCGGATACGTGTATTGGCGCAACCTTGCGCCGAAGTCTGCGCAGGAGGACGCTCCCGCTGCGAGCGAGCAGGAAATGAGCAAGACTAGATATTTTTTCATTGCTCAAACAAACCCGATCGTGTCTTTCTTCACATCTCAGATAGTTTGCGCCACTCGCGCCGACGGCTTAGCCATTATCAAGGAGCCAACCCCGGCTGGCATTTGGAGTTCCAAGAAGCTAACGATCGAACAACCGCTCGCCACTGTTAAACCCTTCACACATACGCTTCACGTTGACAGCATCACGACGGCTATCTCTCCATAGGCTTGAGCGTAAGCACCGGGCAGGGCGCATGACGCACGATTTTTTCAGCCACATTGCCGATGACCAGGCGCTTGATGCCCGTCCGACCGTGGGTCGCGAGCACGATGAGATCAATTAGAAAATCTTCGGCACTCTCAAGGATATTTTCAAAAGGATCACCCTTGCGCACATGGTAGCGAACTTTGATATGACTGGGGATCACCTCACGGCAGAATTGCTTGAGCAGAATTTCGGAGCTCTCTTCGGTCGCGCGCAGGATCTTTGCTCGCGCCTGCGGCTCGGTCGTGTACCCCTCTATGGACGCCGGATCGGCCTGGGTTATCCCCGTCATGTAGATTTCATCAAAGGGATTGTGAATGACATGCAGCACGTCGAGCATGGCATCGTTGGTCTCAGCTATTCTTACCGCAAGTCTTAGAGCGTCAAGGGAGAACGATGAAAGATCAACCGGACAAAGTATTCTTTTAAAGATTTGGCTATAGGCTCACTCCTAATTTCGTTCGATCAGAGCATAGTTCCCACGGCAACTGTAACCATAATGCCTTCGACCGTTGGGTCGTCCGGATGGAGAAAACCGCGGTCCATCACTACCTGGCAAGTGCCGAATCGGTCGAGCCAGGTTACGACCAACAAGTTACCCTCGAAATCATAAAGCTCGATCGAGTCGATTTGCCATTGGGTCTGACTGTCATCATAAAACACCAGCACCCCCGCGCCGAGCTCTTCCTCGAAAAATGTGAGCGTCTGCACCACGGCCAAGCGGCTGCGGTCCGGCGTCGAAGCCGGCAGCGTCACGCTCTCATGCCGCAGATCTTCAGTGGTGTTTAAGTGGTGGTCGCTAGCCAACGGGTCGGTTATGAGCAATGCCCCTAGCAACAAGATTGAAGCGGCTACTTTTTTCATGTTCCACATCCGAATCTTCGCTAAGGCAAAGGATGTGCCTAACCACATCGCGCAACTCGCAGATGCTAACTCTGATTGAACTCAGGCGGTCAAAGGGCAAATGTCTAAAACTTAGAAGTTACGCAGCGGGATCGGTCAGCGGGAATTATCATCAACGAGAAAGTAACGATTGAACAAAAGCAGCAATGCGAAACCGGCGACTGGTTCAAGAGCCGCAATCGATGGAACGCGCGACGGATTCTGCAGAGTTTAAACCCTTAGGCTGTTTTTCGGCATGCCGGCTACGATCACCGGATATT
>JAICEJ010000565.1 GCA_025924215.1 Candidatus Binatia bacterium | reverse complement strand
TACACGTTGTTGGGCCGCGGGTTGACGGCATCGATCGGCGGGCGGGCCGAACCCGCCGGAGTGGTCCCATCGGGATTGTTGACCGAAACCGGAGTAGTGCCGCGGCGGTTGTTATTGGTGAGGGTGGCGATCGCGGTGAGCGCGTAGGGAAAAGTATCGATCCACTCGGGACGATCCATCATTGTGGCGCCGACCGCGTCGGCCGCGCCTCGGGTATTGATCAGAATGTCGTTCAGTGACCAACCAGCCAGCGCCGGATTGGCCGGGGTCAAAGGCAGCCACTCACCGAAGCCGCTATCGTAAAACTTGGCGACATAAAGCACCCCATCGTCAAGCGGATTGATGCCCTGTCGGCGCGCGCGCCGCCAGGGCAGGTTCGAAACATAACGGTAGATGTATTCATTGCGCTCGTCGTCGCCCATGTAAATCACCAGCCTGCCGTCGTTTGCCTCCTGCACCCAGGCGCCCTCGTGCTTGAAGCGACCGAGCGCGGTGCGCTTGACCGGCGTCGATTTGGGATCGAACGGGTCGATCTCGACCACCCAGCCAAACCGGTTCGGCTCGTTGGGTTCGAGATCGGCGTTGAATCTGGGATGGGTGGTGTGCCAGCGCAACCCCGAGTTGGAGGGAGAGATGCCGTATCGCAGTTCCAGCGGCGTCCTGTTGGCAACAGTTTTTTGGAAGAATCCGTGGAAATTTTCCTCGCAGCTGAGAAAAGTTCCCCAGGGGGTAAACCCCATCGCACAGTTGTTCAGCGTACCGAATACGATGGTGCCGGTCGGATCCGCGGTCGTTGTTAATCGCTCATCTCCAGCCGCCGGGCCACCGATAGCAATCGGAGTCTGGGCCGTGATCCGCCGCCCATATCTTGACGGGCGCACCACCTGCCACTCGCCGCGTTGATTGATAATCTCGATGATCGAGATACCATGAGCGTTGAGCGATTTGTTGGTCTTTTCTTCATTCCAGTTGGCGATGCCGTCGCGAAACAGCAGTCCATCATCGGTGTACTCATTGTTTTGGACGAGCAGGCCATGCGCTGATCCCTTGATTGGGAAGTACACCAGCCGTCATTGTGCATGCCCCACTGCTGCGCCTGGTCGGCCGCGCTGTTGCTGCCATCTTGCTCGAACTCCGGGCCGTTGGAGACCGGATCGCCCCAAGCCACTAAAACTCGGGCGCTGTATCTCGTGGGTACTACAAGGGAATCTGCATCGGAAACCGCCACGCCTTGAAAGCCCAGCAATGGTCGAAGCGAGCCCTGGCCAATATCTTGGGCCGAGGCCGGAACAGATCGCAGTAATGCATTAACGCCGCTGAAAGAAAATGCCGCCGCAGCAGCAAGACCGCCGCCGAGAAACCCCCGTCGAGACAGGCGGGCCTCGACAATTTCTTGGAAGCTCGGATTGCCAGAATTATTACTTACCTCATCGTTATCGATCTTAGCCATAGCCTCTCCTTTTTGCATAGAATGGCTTTGGTTTTATGCGCAAAAGGTTATGGCTTTGCTACGAAGGTATTAAATGTCGATGAACGATCGCGTAAACAGACTAGCAGAATCCCTGCCGTGAGCGGTGCGGAAGAGCGCTAAGTAACTTACGAACGGATTAAGGCGAGGGAGATTTCGTATTGATTGAGATAAGACGGGACTACTTAACGGTCAGTAACGTTTCTTTTGCTTCGTCGAGTTGCTTGAGTTCCTCTTTGCTTAGTTTTGGATACTTCAAATCGAGCGATGCGAGAAGGTCCACCAGAGCAGCGGCAACGATGAGGTGAGTAAACCACTTGTTATCTGCCGGCACGATGTACCAGGGTGCCTGTTTGGTCGACGTGTGCCGAATCATATCCTCATATGCTTCCATGTACTCATCCCAGTGTTCGCGTTCATGGACGTCATTCATTGAAAACTTCCAGTTCTTCTCGAGTTTATCAATTCGCTCTAGGAACCGTTTTTTCTGCTCTTTCTTAGACAGATGCAAATAGAATTTGCGAATAACTATACCATTGCGTGTCAAATAGCGCTCAAACTTCCGAATATCCTGGAATCGCTCTTTCCAGATATTCTTGGTGACCAGTTCAGGCGGGAGCTTCTGCTTCTCCAACAACTCCGGATGCACCCGCACAACCAGGGTTTCTTCATAGTAGCTCCGATTGAAAAGGCCGATAATGCCGCGCTCGGGCAAACGTCTCGCGCAGCGCCACAAGTAATCGTGATCGAGCTCCTCACCGCTTGGCGCTTTGAAGGAGTGAACCTGACAGCCCTGCGGATTGACGCCCGACATGACATGCTTAATGACGCTGTCCTTGCCTGCCGTATCCATTGCCTGAAAGATAACCAGCACCGCCCAACGGTTCTGTGCGTAAAGTTTTTCTTGGAGCTTCGCCAAGACCTCGATTCCGGCGGCAAGGCCTTCCTTTGCACGCGGTTTATCCTCGGAGTTTAAGTCGAGTGTGTCGGCAGGCTCAAAATCTTTGAGACGAAAACTCTGACGATCGGTGACGCGAAAGGGCTTGATCAACTCTCTGGCGCTCTCTATCATTGTATCTATTTCCATCATTCGTCCTCATCAAGGTCTTAAAGCAAAACTTTCACACGGTTGGTACGGTTCTAATCGGTAATTCGTTTTACGAACCGGCTGCTCATAGATCTACACTGCTCCCCGATCACTGATCATCGGAAGTTAAACTCCCCTTTGCCCGGAGGTTGTTGCATTCGGAACCGATATTCACGACGCGTTCAGTACATTGTTTCATGAGTAACAGACTTATCAACATGGCGATACGCCAATCGACCGTTCGCGACTGGATCATCAACTATCTCTACTGCAAGAAACGGGAGCAGCCGTATTGATTGATCAACTTTCGCGAGGTCGATGATTCTCCAGCCTGCTTGGCTATTTAACTTGATTTCCAGTAGACGCCGCCCATGCACGAACTTTTCCCAATCGGCTATGGACACAGCTGCGTGCTTATTATCTCAGCAGCACTGGAAGTAAAATAAAAGCCGCAACCATCAGTAATAACAATGATGCCCTATAGTATTTATCAAACCGCAACCCCTGATCTGCTGAGCGCCGGTTATACTCCATCGCGGCGATAAACTCATCGTAAATGCAGCGGTAGAACTCAACAACTTCCTTAACATTTTGCTTGGCACTGACTGCTGCATGGATAGTTACCGCAGTATCCAACGGCCGAAGACTAACGGGATGACTGAACAAAGCAAAGCCTGAAACAAAGATTTAACTCACATACGCGGCGCGACACTCGGGATGACCGACTACCCTAAACTCCCTGGCGAGTTCTGATGATTTTACTCATCTACCGCCACGAGCCAATCACCTTTGTTACCGCTT
>JAICEJ010000564.1 GCA_025924215.1 Candidatus Binatia bacterium | reverse complement strand
CTTGGCTTGGGCCGCGTGCTGATGAATGCGGGCGATCGCGATGACGCACTTAAGAATCTGGAAAGAATCTCGCCAGCCGCCGAAGAACGAAAGATCGCCGATCGTCTGATTGCGCGCTTGCAACTGCAGGGCGATCAGAGTGCCGACGAAGCGACTTTGAGACAGAAGCTGGCCGCCCAGCCGGACAGCTTAGAGGCCCGCTTCGAACTTGCTCAGGCGCTGGCCGCTAATGAAAAATTCGAAGAGGCCCTCAGTGAGTTTCTTGACATCGTGAAAAGCGATCGCGAGTTCCGGGACGATGGCGCGCGCAAAGCGATGGTGCAGATTTTCGATGTTCTACCGCCGGATGACCCGCTGATCGATAAGTATCGCTCTGAACTCGCCAAGGTTCTGTTCCGCTAAAGTTCCTAGCGAACCGCATACAGGCCTTCGGCTTGGCAGGGCCACAGTTAGATGTGGTCAATCTTCGCAGATGATTGAATCGAAGCTTGGGCAAGCGAGGAGGTTGGGGTGATTTCTCTGGAGCAAGCCAATCGGATCATCGCGGCCATCTTTGCCCGCGCTCGTGAGCAGAGCTGCCGGCCTATGAGCGTGATCGTCGTCGAGCCCGGCGCCAAGATCAAAGCATTCCAAAAAGAGGACGATTCCGCGATGATGCGGTTCGAGATGGCTTTCGGCAAGGCCTACGCCGCGCTCGCACTCGGCCGCTCGTCATCATTGGTGCGCATGCGCACCGAAGAGCGGCCGCTGTTCATGCAGTATCTGATCCGCGCTTCCGACGACCAGATTTTCCCCGAGGGCGGCGGCATGCTGATTCGCGACGCCGATGGCGAGCTGCTCGGCGCCGTCGGCGTCACCGGCGATACTCAGGAGCGCGACGAGGAACTCGCCGCCCACGGCATCCGCGCCGCTGGACTCAAAACCGACGAAGACTGCGCCCAATTCGGCTCGAAGGTGCGACTGAAGAACTGAGGCATTAGGCGACGGGCATTAGGCAATAGGAAAGAAAGATACTTTTGCCTAATGCCTAGCGCCTTCTCATGCAATCCACTCCGAGACCGGAGCTTTGGCTTCCTCGAGCGGCTGGCAGACGATATCGACTAAGCTGGGACCGCCATACGCCAGTGCTTCTTTCAGCGTCGTTGCAACATTTACGGGTTCGGTGACACGCCAGCTTTTGACACCGAAGGCGCTGGCGACGGCGGCGTGATCGGTGGCAGCGAAATCCACCGAGAAGTAACGTTTGCCGTAGCCGGACTTCTGACCGGCTTTGATCCAGCCGTAGCTGGAGTTTGCAATCACCACAAAAGTAATCGGCAGGCAATACCGCGCGGCGGTCTCGAGCTCGCCGCAGCTAAATCCAAAGCTGCCATCGCCCATCACTGAAATGCATTTTACTGCGGTCTTGGCGAGGTGAGCGCCGATCGCGGCGGGCAGCGAGTAACCGAGGGCCCCGTGAGCGCGGTTGGAGAAAAACCGCCGGCCTGCACCGCGTAGTTCATAGTAGGCGGACAAGTACGGACACGGTGTGCCGGCATCGGCGACAATGATGGCATCGCGGTCGATCGCGCCAGCGAGCGCAGCGACCACGCGCTCAGGCTTGATCGGTTTTTCTGCCGATTCCGCGAGCAACTGGAACTTGGCGAATTTCTTCTCTTTGGCGTTTTGCACGAGCGCATAATCGAGCGGCCGCCGCACGTCTCCCAGAGCTTCATCCAACATTCTCAGTGCCAGTTTGGCGTCGCCAACAACGGCGGCGGCGGTTGGATAATTCGTTCCGGGCACCGCAGCGTCGATATCGAGATGAACGATTTTCACTTTGCCCGGCACGGGATGGCGCCAGCGCTCAGTCGTCACCGAGCCGGCGCGGCAGCCAACGAAAACGATTAGGTCGGCTTGATCGACGATGGAACGGGTTTCGGGCGTCCCGCCGTTGGAGCCGACTACGCCGGCGGCAAGGGGATGATGTTCGTCGATGGATCCCTTGCCGCTGATGGTCGTAGCTACCGGAGCCGAGATCCGTTCGGCCAGCACAAGCAGTTCCGATTCCGCTGCGGAGACGACAACACCGCCGCCGCAAATAAAAACCGGCCGGGCCGCCGCACGCAGCAGCTGAGCGGCGTGCTCGACCGAATTCATGTCGGGTGCCGTGCGTTGGGCCGGATAGCTGCCGAACTTTGCCTCGCCCCAAACCTCGATGCGATTCACGAGACTGTTCTGCACGTCGAAGGGGAGAGCGATATGCGCCGCACCGGGGCGGCCGGTGGTGATTTCCCGGAACGCCTGTCGGAAAACCGCAGGTATGTCTCCGGCGCGATCGAGAACTTTGTTCCACTTCGTCACCGGGCGCATGAGCGCGCCTTGGTCAAGTGCCGTCAAGGTGTAGCGACCGCGCGCGACAACGGAAATATCCGAGTTGATGCAGAGCAGCGGCACGGAAGATTCGTTGGCTTCGGCTAGCCCCGGAACGATGTACGTCACGCCGCCGCCGCTCGGGCCCTCGCATACGCCGACTTTGCCCGATATGCGCGCGTAGCCGTCCGCCATGTAGGCGGCGGAGCGCTCGTCACGTGCGAGGATGTGACGCATGCCATGCGGCAGGCGCGCGAGCGCGTCGTAGAACGGCAAACTGGTATCGCCGCATAGGCCGAAGATCAATTCGACTTCGTGGGCTTGCAGCATCTCAACCACGGCTTCGGCGCCGGTGATGGTTGAAGACGGTGGTTGGGCAGGCTCGTTCATAGAATGTTTCATTCGTCCATCTATTCTACGGTGCTCTCACGCCATACGTTCTTACTTCGTTGGCGCAGAAAAAACACGCGATCGGCGAACTGACTTTCACCGCTGGCCGCGATCGTATTATGATGTTCTACAGAAACACAAACAGCGGTGATCACTTGATCGCCCGCCATTTAGCTATCATTTACAAATGAGATGACAACCCGACCGAACACCACCGAGCAAGCGGTTCAGACACTGGCCCGATCACTTTATCGGAAGGCCGCAGAGCACAAGCCGTCCATCTTCGAAGCCCGCGATCTGTTGGGTCGAATGATCGATTGGTCGCTGGAAGATGATTCGTTGCGCACTGCTTTGTTCCGCTTTGTCGACGTATTGCCGAGCCTGCAATCTTCGGCGGAAATCGGCCGGCACTTGGAAGAATACTTCGCCCGGGTGGACCATGCATTAGGCGGGCTGGTTTATGTCGCGCAGGCGCTCCAGGCGGGTAGATGGGTTGCTCCGGTGGTGCGCCGCAATGTTGTGAGTTTTGCCCGACGCTTCATCGCTGAAGAGAAGGCTGACGAACTGATTCCAATTCTTTCCGCGCTCAGAGCAGAACCGGCCGCTTTTACCCTGGACGTGGTCGG
>JAICEJ010000563.1 GCA_025924215.1 Candidatus Binatia bacterium | reverse complement strand
GGATTGGGCGTCCGGGTCGGGTTAGCGGGCTCTTCGAGAGGCGCATCGACCATCATCGCCCAAAGAGTTAAAGCGACGGTGACAAACAGCGCGACGAGAAACTCCATGCGCACGAGATGGGGCCAGGTATGGATCTTATCGTCAACCGGAAGTCTTCTTTCTCGAACGGCTTCTGCCATTGTACTCCTCTTAGGTAAACTGCTTATAAGGAAGGACCTGAGAAACCATCGCGGCGAATCCGCCAGAAATGCACCGCCATCAAGATGCTGGCAACCAAAGGAATGAAGATGCAGTGCAGGATGTAAAATCGCAATAAGGTGTGAGGACCGATCTCGCCGCCGCCAAATAGGAACGCGCGCGCGTCGTAGACTGGATTGGCCCCGACAAACTCGGCAAACGGACCTTCATAGCCCAATAACGGCGTCGCACGTGCCATGTTCGAACCTACCGTGACCGCCCAGATAGCAAGCTGATCCCACGGCAGCAGATAACCGGTGAAGCTCAGCAACAGCGTCAGCACCAGCAGCAACACACCGACAATCCAGTTAAACTCCCGCGGCGGTTTGTAAGAGCCGGTAAGGAATACGCGAAACATATGCAGCCACACGAAAACGATCATGGCGTGCGCGGCCCATCGATGCATGTTGCGCATGAGCATGCCGAACGGCATGTCAGTCTCGAGGTATTTCATGTCGGCATAGGCGTACTCGGCCACCGGCCGGTAATAGAACATCAGGTACACTCCGGTCACCGCCGTGAGCAAAAACATCAGGAAAGTCAGCCCGCCCATGCACCAGGTAAATCGCATTCTGACGGCATGGCGGCGCACCTTGGCGGGATGAAGATGAAGAAAGACGTTCGATGTGACCATCATCACGCGGTTCCGCGGCGTATCTTCATAGCCGTGACGAAAGATCGATTTCCAGACGTGGCTTTCTACGATATCGCTTTTGATCTTTTCTAAAAGGCTCATGTTTCCTATCCGTTAACTTAAACCTTCAAAATGCTTTCCGAATGCTGCTCATCCGGTTCTGCCCCCGGCCCCATTTTGAATACTTTGCTTTTGTCGACCACAAGTTGACCATCGTCACCGACGGTAACTTGAAAACGGTCCAGAGGCCGCGGCGCCGGACCTTCAAAATTCAAACCGGATTTAAAGAACCCGCTGCCGTGACACGGACATTTGAATTTAGCTTCGGTGGCAAGCCAGCGCGGGGTGCAGCCGAGATGAGTGCATTTGGCGAAGATCGCGTAGATTCCGGTGTCTTCCCGGACGATCCAGACGCGCTGATCCTGCTTGTATTTTTCGCTGACTTCGCCGATGGCATAGTCCGAAGGTGAGCCTGCTTTGAAAGTCGACGGTGGCTGGAACAACACACGCGGAAACGCGGAACGAAGAAAACCTAACAGGCTCAAGCCGCCGAATATTCCAAATCCGCCCCAACCCAGGCGTGTGAAAAAGTCTCTCCGGGACCAGATACCGCGCTTTTTCTTTTCCTCTTCTGGCATACTGCTCTTATCCTTTGATCCAACTAATGATTGCTCCCCATGTTACGAAGATCACGCCGGCCAACATCAGAACCAAACCGACCGGTCCGAAAATAAACGACAGACCTGCGCCTACACAAAAAATCAAAACCCCTGTTCCCAACGGATTGAATGGCGCCGGAGCTGACCCTGGATGGCTCTCTTGGTCCTCAGCCTTGTGGATGAACTCCTCTCGGATGAGGGCAAACGCCAGCTCTTTAAGATCGTTGCGCTGCTCAGGGTCGGCGCCCTGAATCAGACGGCCAAGCTCTTGAGCTACCTTTTCGATCTCTTGTTCACGCGCTTGCGGCGCTAGGTTGGGCAGATTAGAAATCACTTAAGATCAGAGCAGTTGATTAATATAGAAAAAAAAACTTGTCAACCATTTGGCCCCTTAGAGAGACTATCGCGCCAATAAAACCACCGCGGTCGCGGACATACCTTCTCCCTTTCCAGCCCATCCGAGTTTTTCTGTCGTGCTGGCTTTAATGTTGATCCTATTTTCGTCGACTTTAAAATATCCGGCCACGTTTGTTTTTATCGCCGTGTAATGAGGCGCCAGCCTGGGTTCCTGCGCCACCAGCGTGACATCGGCGTTGATTAGTTTAAAGCGCTTGCGGCGCATCATCGCAAGAACCTCGGCCAAGAGTTTGGCGCTTTCGATATTCTTGTAACGCGGATCGCTGTCGGGAAAGTGCGTGCCGATATCTCCTTCCGCCATCGCGCCGAGCAGCGCGTTCATCAAAGCGTGCAGCAAGACATCGGCATCGGAATGACCGATCAGCCCAAGCTCATGCGGTATCTCAACACCGCCCAGGATCAGTTTACGACCGCGCTGGAATCGATGCACGTCGAAGCCATGTCCGATGCGTATCTCCGCTGCCATGGTTAGGAAATCTATCCTGGCTTGCAAGCGATCACAAGAATGCCGAATTTTACGGCGTTTAAGAACTCTGATCTGCTTGCGAATCGATATGAGCCGATCGCGAGTTCCTGTTATCCACGTGGCTCTCTACCAGTTCTGAAAAGTTTGATCGCAGGCCGCTCAAAAAGACTCAAAGGTAAGCCGTGCGAAGCTCGATGAACTGAGGCCTACGCTTCAGTACGTTGAAGGAGTCGAGCAAGTGCAACGAAGCATATGAGGCTTTTTCAGCGGCGTGCTAGCATTGGCCTATATTGATGGTTATACTCTCGCTCTGGTAAAGACCGCGATGATTCTAATTTTTTCACTGTTGTTTGTTCTGGGGTTGCCGCTCTACACGGTTCTTTCAGGACAGGTTCCCCTGGGCAGAGACTATCGAACCGCGGACCGTTCGAGCGCTGGGATTGCGCCGCCGGCGGAGACCACGCCCGAAGCGGTCGTGCAAGTCTATGGCGCTCGCGCGCTTAACTGGCGCGGCATTTTTGGTGTGCATACGTGGATCGCCACCAAGCCGCCTGATGCGACTCAATATACTATCCATCATGTTATCGGTTGGCGGGCATACCGCAATTTACCCGTGGTCGTTTCCGCGCCGGGTATACCCGACGGACGCTGGTTTGGCAACGAACCCGAGCTTCTCCTGGATATCCGCGGCGATGTCGCCGCCGCGGCAATCCCAAAAATTGTCCAGGCCACTACGACTTATCCCTATGCCGATGAGTATCAACTTTGGCCAGGCCCTAACAGCAACACTTTTATGGCTTACGTCGGCCGGCAAGTGCCGGAACTAAAAAAGGACCGTCCCGCTACAGCAATCGGCAAGGACTATCCGATTAACGGCTCGATGATCGATCGGACGCCCAGCGGAACTGGTTATCAGCTTTCACTATTGGGACTGTATGGAATCATGTTGGCGCGCGAAG
>JAICEJ010000562.1 GCA_025924215.1 Candidatus Binatia bacterium | reverse complement strand
TAGACATTGCCGCGTTGGAGCAAGGCTTCAAACGGCCGGCGGGTCCCGGTTACGCCCTCAATAGTACAGTGGTAGCCAAGCCGGGTCTGAGCGAGCGGGTGTTTGGCCCAAACGCATGAGTCAATCGATCCTTCGTCCCGCGGCGGTGTGCAAAGCTTTGCTCACCGCGCTCGAGGCCTCGGAAGGACGGCGACGCAGCCGCAAACGCGACCAAACTCCCGACGGCATCGGCTTGACCTTCAAACGGGAGTTGCTCGAACAAGCCGTCAGTGACGACCCGGAGCCGGAAGCTTTCGAACAATGGCTGCTAGACTACACTGCCATCCATGGTTCGGCGGGCGGGATCTATGCGATGGCCAGAGCGGTTTTTGAAGAATGGCGGCTGGCTCATTCTATGGGTGAATTTAAATTCTGGCTCGAACAGGGCGCACCATCGGATGATGCCAGTGAAGACTCCTCGGCCTCTCTTAACCAACAACGCGAATCCACAAAAGGACGTCTCTAGTTGCCAAAAACCGCACCGCCAGATCTGCGCGAGAAAATATCGAGCGTCTTTACCCGTGTCGAAGATGTGACCTACGTTGGCCTCGGAGTGTTGTTGGCGGTCAGCGCGTTATTTCTTCTGCTCGCGGCGGCTTGGACTTTAATCGAAGGTCTTTCATTTTCCGGTCTTGCAAAAGATCTTACGGTCGAGGTGGTCGATCAGATTCTTCTGGTGCTGTTGATCATCGAGATCCTTTCCACAGTGCAGGTATCGTTTCGCGAACATGTATTGACACCTGAGCCGTTCCTGGTGGTCGGCTTGATCGCCGCCATTCGGCGCATCCTCATCATCACCGCTGAATTTTCCAATCCGTCTGAAGTCCTCGAAGCCGCTTTCCGTAACGCCATGTTCGAATTGGGCTTGTTAACCGTCTTGATATTTTCCCTGGTTTTTTCTCTGCACTTTCTCAAAAAGAATCGGCCCGCCAGTGTCGAACGCGAGTGATCCTGACAATCGCGAGTCAAACTTCTTACCGACCATGTGAGTTGATCGCTCTGCAGCCGCGAACTAGTCGCGTACCAGCTGGGCGTAGTTTCCATGGCGGCGACGCTATCCGTTTGACCTTGTTCAACCGGCTAATTTGGGATACATACTGCCGAGCGATCCACCCACAGTGTAACCGATATAAAGCTAGTTGCGGCAACGGAGAATTGGCTTTGAAGCGATTTGTTAGCCGGCCGGACTTTATGATGGGACTTGTCAAAAAAGATGATCCTCTAAACCGGAAGGCATAGGTAAACGGGAGGGTATTCTACGGCCAATCTTGGTTTTGTCGGACTCGGCGTGATGGGCAGCCGCATGGTCAAGCGGCTGCTTGATGCCGGCCACTCAGTAACGGGCTATAACCGAACCCGCGCCAAAGCCCAATGGCTTCTCGACACCGGGATGAAGTGGGCCGAAACTCCGCGTGCGGTCGCAGACTCCGCTGAAGTCGTTTTCTCAATGGTCTCCGATACCGCGGCACTGCAAGCGATCACCGCAGGAACTCATGGCATCGTCGCTGGACTTGCTGTCGGCAAAATCTACATCGATATGAGCACGGTAAGCCCTGCTGCCAGCCGTGATATCGCCCAGCAAGTTGCCGCTAAAGGAGCGCAGATGCTCGATGCGCCGGTGTCCGGGAGCGTCATCACCTTGGAAGAGGGCAAGCTATCGTTCATGGTCGGCGGCGATCGCGTCGCTTTCGAACAGGCGCGATCGATTCTCGAAGCGATCGGACCAAAGGTCACTTACGTTGGCGGCAATGGATTGGCAGTCTCCATGAAAATCGCCACTAATCTCAGCCTGGCCGTGCAAATGCTTGCCTTTAGCGAAGGAGTGCTGCTGGCCGAGAAGAGCGGCATTACACGGGAGACCGCCGTGGAAGTTCTGCTCAACAGCGTTATCGCATCGCCGATGGTGAAATACCGCGGCCCGTTTGTCTTGAACATGCCCGAAGAAGCCTGGTTCGATGTGGACATGATGCAGAAGGATCTACTCCTCGCTTTAGAGATGGGTCTTAAACTGAATGTGCCGCTGCCGACCACAGCGATTACCAATCAGATGCTCACGAGCGCGCGCGCCGCCGGGCTCGCTGAAAAAGATTTCGCGATATTGTTTGACGTGCTGTCTAAGATGGCAGGTGTGAAGAGTGGAGGAATGGAGTAACGGGTTACTGGAGATCTTTGCATCACTCCAACACTCCAGTACTCCAAGGCCTTGACGATACCCTGATGGTGCGATCCAAAAAAGACAAAGTAAAGCCAGCAAAAAGCGCCGCGGCTCACGATGAACGCTGGATTCATTTCTATCGGCAAATGGTGAAGATCCGTCGCTTCGAGGAAGAGGTCAATCAACTCTATCTCGGCGCCAAAATGCCCGGCCTTGCCCATTTGTATATCGGCCAGGAGGCGATCGCCGTGGGCGTTTGTGAAGCGCTGCGGCGCGACGACTATATAACCAGCACGCACCGGGGTCATGGCCACTGCTTAGCCAAGGGCGCCGCAGTGGACAAGATGTTTGCCGAACTGCTCGGCAAAGAGGCCGGATACTGCCGCGGCAAAGGCGGCTCCATGCACATTGCCGATCAGGAGACCGGCAACCTGGGCGCCAACGCAATCGTCGGCGGCAGCGCCGCGCTGGCCACCGGCGCGGGCCTATCGATCAAGATGCGCGGCACGGATCAAGTTGCGGTTTGCTTTTTCGGCGACGGCGCTCTCGGACAAGGACTGCTGTATGAGGCGATGAATATGGCATCGCTGTGGAAACTGCCGGTCATCTACGTTTGCGAGAACAATCAATACAACGAATATACCAATTATCGAGAGACCACTGCCGGCGAAGTAGCGGCGCGCGCCGAAGCTTTCGGCATTCACAGCGACACCATCGATGGTCAGGACGTGCGCATGGTGCACGCCACTAGCCTCGAACTAGTCAAGCGCGCCCGGCGCGGTGACGGGCCGGCATTCTTACACTGCAACACTTACCGTTTCCACGGTCACCATGTCGGTGACATCGATCGCTCCTACTACCGATCTAAGAGGGAAGAAGAAGATTGGAAGACACAGCGCGATCCGGTAATTCTCCTGGGGGACTGGCTGCAGAAAAACAAATTGGCCGATAGTAACCTGCTACAAACAATCGATAACGAAGTTTCGGAAGAGATCATCAGCGCGGTGAACTTCGCTTTGGCGGCTCCTTTTCCCGCGGCCGATGAGGTAGACCAGCATGTCTACGCCTAGGATCCCTGCAGAGTCTCCTCGCCGATGGGCAGAGGGGAAAAATGTTGGGAACCCATCGCAGGCGACCATCACAACTAACAAGCCCGGCCGCGAGATCACCTTCAGCCAAGCTAT
>JAICEJ010000561.1 GCA_025924215.1 Candidatus Binatia bacterium | reverse complement strand
GCGCTTTTCGGGTCGTAATCCAAAACCGGGTCGATCACGATTCCGATGCCGCCATCATGGACGACGTACGTTAACGTCGACGTTGCCTGATCGAAAAAGTGCTGGATTACCATCGAATCTGCTTCCATTGAATGTCCGTGTATCACATCACTGTTCGTCCTCGGAGACCTTTAGGGAGAATCGATGATGAGCCGGCGGCATTTTGTTCATTGGTCAAACAGTGGGCTTAAATATGCCCCGCCGCGTCCTGCATCGTTTTATGCCAATTGGGAACACTGAACTCATCGACGCGATAACTTGGCCGGTAGCCCTTGATGTCAATGATCGGCGTGCCGTCAAACAGATCCAGGCCCGATACTTTCAAAAACCGGCCTTCTCGCCCAAGCAAACGAACCAGCGTGAGTCCAATCGGGTTAGGCCGAGTCGGAGAATCCAGAGCGAAAACGCCCAGCGAGGGAAGCTCGTCCAATTTGAAACCTCTGTTGACCAGCCGCCTCGGCCTTACTTGCAAAGGCCCGATCTGATCGGGTCTGAGCCTGTCAAAGTACGCCAAAAGAAAAAGATGGGAAAAACCGTCGATCCCCTCCAGAGCCGGCTCGAACTGGGGATAAACTTCCAGCTCCCCCTCGAGATCTTTGCGTTCGGCGCGAACATCGGCGTCGGAGAACTGTGCTTTGATCTGGCCGATCGGCTTAAAAAGAATTTCAGACATAAAAGTATCTCCAATATATTCCCGCTCCGCTGGCGGCGGTTTCGCACGGGTATCACTCCTTAGTTTGCCGCCCCCGGAACTTGGCAGTCTAATGAGCCTTTCTCATAGCCGTCATCTATTCGGCTTGACCACCTCGAACTGCCGCATCATCTCATGATCCTCGTGCTCGAGAATATGGCAATGATACGGATATTTGCCGGCAAAATTCGCGAAAACGGCGATGATCCTTGTGACTTCTCCGGGCATCGACCGGAAAGTGTCTTTCCATCCCGCTTCGTTGGGCTCGGGTGGGTCGGGTCGCGTTGCTAGCATGATCAGCGGCAGGAAGAATCCCGGGCGGTCCGGATCGGGTTGCAGTTTTTGCCGGTCGAGGATTTGAAACTGAACCAGGTGTAGATGGATCGGGTGAACATCCGGGGAGAGATTGGAAAAGCTCCACACCTCGGTACTCCCCAACTCGGGATATTCAGTAATATCGTCCCAACCGAGGCCGTTGATGAGCCAGCGGAATCCCGGATCGGTGCACTTGGGACTCTCATCGACCATATCGAGATTGAACTGCCGGAATTTGACCGCCGCCGATTCGCGCAAGCGCGGCACCGCTGTAAGCCTACTCGGCAGAGCACTGTCGTCACCCCACGTCCCGCGCACGCGAAACTGCATGACTTCACGAATGACGCCTTCTCCTGCTTTTCCGGGAAAAGGCGCCGGAGCGCTGTTCACCAGATGGAGCTCGCCCGTTCTTTTGGAGAAATCCACAATCACATCCGCGCGCTCGCCGGTCGTCAAGGTGATTTGTCTGACTCCGACCGGTTCCGGCAAGAAACCTCCATCGCTGCCGATCTGGTAAAAAGATTGTCCCGAATCGAAAGCCAGCGTGTAAGTGCGGGAGTTGGAGCCATTGAGAATGCGAAAACGGTATTTCCTGGGTCTCACGTCCAGATACGGCCAAACGCGGCCATTCACCAGGATGGCCGCGCCGAAGAACTCCTCCTCCCAACTTTTCGGATAATCAAGAGAGCCGTCGGCGGCGAATGATCGATCTTGAATCACCAGAGGAACTTCGAACGGGCCGCGCGGCAAGTTGAGCGCGAACTCCGACTCGTCGCGGATCAAATAGAAACCGGCGAGGCCCATATAGACGTTGAGCCTCGTGACACCCAAGGCATGATCATGGTACCAAAGAGTAGCTCCGTTCTGAGTGTTAGGGTATTCGTAAATCGACGACTCTCCCGGCAAGAGGGTCGCTTCGGGATAACCATCGCTTTCCGGCGGCACATGGCCGCCGTGCAGATGAACCACCGTACGGGGCCGGGGATGCTCTCGCTTGTCGGGGTATGCGTGCGGGCCGTGCAAGCAATGATCAACGTGAAGCCGGTGGCGAGCCGGAAGACGGTTGCTCCAGCGCACCCTCAGGGGCTGGTTCCGCTGAGCCTCGATGGTGGCTCCAGGATAACCGCCGCTGTAGGCCCAAACCGAGGTTTCGCCGAGGTCTCGATGGAGTACCTGGCGTGTTTCCGTCATGGCGATTTCCAACCGTTCGCCCGAAGACGGCCGCAACGCTACCGGGATGATAAGTTGTTCGACGAATTTTCCGAGACTGCCGCCTTCATCCTCCTCGACTCTCTCGAGCTGCCACAGCCGGCGGCTCTGCACGCACCCGGCCATTATCCCCGCTCCCCCAACCACCCACGTTTTGATGAATTCTCGCCTGCCAATCATTTTGACCTACCGAGTTCGGCACAGGATGTGGTCAATTGCCACAAAGAGCCTGCACGATCATAGCCGCCCTGCAAAATTTCACGATAAATTGCAGCCCTCGGGCAAACGAGTAGATGGTCGAGCGCAGTACCGGCGCATCTCAGATACCATGAATCTCCGGACACTTTCCGGATGGCAATTCTTAAACACTCACTGATTAGAAAGATAAAAGCTTCTGATTGGCGTCAGATCTTCTCTGAGTTCATAAACCAATGGGCTACCGGTTGGAACGTTCACCTCAACGATCTTTTGGTCAGAAATCCGATCAAGGAACTTGACCAGAGCTCTAAGACTATTCCCGTGCGCTACAATCAATACTCGTTTTCCATCCCGAACCGCCGGCGCGATGCTCCCGTGCCAGTACGGGAGTAAACGAGCGGCCACATCCCCAAGACTTTCTGTAAGCGGAATTTCCTCGGGTTTGAGCGACACATACCGCGGGTCCTTGGCCGAGTATTGTTCATCATTTTTCGACAACGCGGGAGGCGAAATGTCGTAGCTCCGCCGCCAGAT
Organism: Candidatus Binatia bacterium; assembly: GCA_025924215.1. Classification (GTDB taxonomy): domain Bacteria; phylum Desulfobacterota; class Binatia; order UBA9968; family UBA9968; genus WHTF01. Next base: position 403 of record JAICEJ010000561.1, on the reverse strand, counting down.
TCTGACCTGCTCGATGCCAAAGCGCTCCGCTGTCTCTGCCTTATTGAGTCCCTGAAGAGCGCCGTAGTGGCGCTCGTTGAGCCGCCAGCTTCGATGAACGGGAAGCCACATGAGATCCATTTCTTCCAGGACAATCCAAAGTGTTTTGATGGCGCGCTTGAGCACGGAAGTGTACGCGACGTCAAATGACAAGCCTCTTTCCTTCAATGCGCGGCCAGCGCGAAGCGCTTCTTGCACACCTCTATCGGTTAGGCCCACATCGACCCAGCCTGTGAAGCGGTTTTCTTTGTTCCAGGTGCTTTCCCCATGGCGTAGCAGAACGAGGGTTTTCACAGATCCTCTCCTGATATGCGGGTAAGCGCCGATCGGCTGTAAAGGACGGTACTCCGCCGCGAGGCTGTCG
>JAICEJ010000560.1 GCA_025924215.1 Candidatus Binatia bacterium | reverse complement strand
GACGAGATCGTCATCCTGCTGAACCGAGTCGCCGACGGCTTTGAGCCAATCACCAATTTCCACCTCAGTGATTGATTCGCCGACCTCGGGAACCTTAACCTCAATGGTCATTGCCCACCTTATGGAATTGACCGGTCCTCAACAGCATTAAAGCTAGTGCTCGCTACTGGTTTCCGAAAGCTGCGGCCAGCAGCTCGGTTTGTTGCTGATGATGCCGGCTTGCCGAGCCGGTTGCCGGGCTGGCGGAAGCGGCGCGCGCGACCACCGAAAAAGGAAATCGATCGAAAAGCTTGTTGCCGAGCTGAAGGTGCCAAAAGCATGCGGCGCCCATGTTGCGAGGTTCTTCTTGAATCCACACTACCGGCGTGCCGGCGGCATAACCTTCCAGAACCCCCCGCAGCCGCTCTTCCGGCACTGGATAAAATTGCTCGATGCGCACGATGGCGATGTCATCGCGCTTCATCTCGGCGCGCTTTTTCTCCAGGTCATAATAAACTTTGCCGCTGCACAAGAGAACTTTCTGACAGTCTTGGCGCGCGCTCAGATCGCCGATGACGGTTTCAAATTCTCCATCAGCCAAGGCATCGAGATTGGAGACTGCCCCCGGATGGCGCAGCAAACTCTTGGGAGTCATAATCACCATCGGCTTACGCCATTTGCGCAGCCCTTGTCGACGCAGGCAATGAAAGTATTGCGCTGGCGTTGTCGGATAAACCACCTGGAGATTATCCTTGGAGCAAAGCTGTAGAAACCGTTCGATGCGCGCGCTCGAGTGCTCCGGTCCCATTCCTTCAAAGCCATGCGGGAGCAACAAAACCAAGCCGCTCAGCCTGCGCCATTTTTCTTCGGCGCTGGTGATGAACTGGTCGATGATGACTTGCGCAGCATTGACGAAATCGCCGAACTGCGCTTCCCACAAAGTCAGGGCCTCGGGATAATCAAGACTGTAGCCGTATTCGAAACCCAAAACACCGGTTTCGGAAAGCGGGCTGTTGATGATTTCCACCGGAGCTTGCCCCCGCTGCAGGTGCTGCAGCGGAACATAGGCGTGCCCATCGTGGTAATCACGCAGTACCGCATGGCGATGGCTGAAAGTCCCGCGCGCGCTGTCCTGCCCGGACAAGCGTACCCTGATTCCTTGGACGGCTAAACTCGCAAACGCCAAAGCTTCTGCGGCGGACCAATCGATGGGCCGTGTTCCACGGGCCATCTCTTGACGCAGCTCTATCCCGCGTTTGATCTTTGGGTGCGGCTGAAAATCTTTAGGGATGCGGGCCAGAGCTTCAAGCAATGCCGAGAGCCGTTCTCGCTTAACCTTAGTTGGGACCGGTGCCGCTGCCGGTTCGAGTCCACCGGAGTACCCGGCCCAGAAGCTGCCAAACTTCTGCGGCGCGGGAACGGCGCTGGTGCTGCGCGCCCGCGCCAATTCGTTCTCCAGATCGCTCCGGCGCTGCGCCACCAAACGGTTTGCCTCACCGGCATCGATGATTTTTTGCCGCAGCAGTTTTTCCAAATAGAGATCGCGCACCGGCTGATGCTTCTTAATCGCTTGATAGAGTCTCGGTTGCGTAAACGTCGGTTCATCGCCCTCGTTGTGGCCCCAGCGGCGATAGCCATACATATCGATCACCGCATCCCGTTTAAAAGTGCGCCGGAAATCCATCGCCAGGCCGACCACCTGCGCGACCGCTTCGGGATCATCCCCGTTGACGTGAAAGATCGGCACCTGCAACATCTTGGCAACATCCGTAGCATAGCGGGTTGAGCGCGCTTCTTTGGGGGATGTTGTAAATCCGATTTGGTTGTTTATCACCACGTGCAGCACACCGCCAATGCTATAGCCCTCCAGCTGACTCAGGTTTAGGGTTTCCTGAGTCACTCCTTCGCCGGCGAAAGCCGCGTCGCCATGAATCAGCAGCGCCATGCCACGGCCGTGCTGCTGATCCCCGGCGCGGTCCTGCTTGGCGCGCATGCGTCCTACGGCCACCGGATTGACGAATTCCAGATGGCTCGGATTGAAGCAAAGCGAAAGATGAATTTTCTCGCCGGAGGGCAATTCGTAATCATTGCTGTAGCCCAGGTGGTACTTGACATCGCCGCCGCCACTTTCGGCCGTGAGCGGATCGTCGAATTCACGAAAAATCTCCCACGGGCTCTTACCAATAAGATTGGCGAGGACATTCAAGCGGCCGCGGTGGGCCATTGCCAGGACGATTTCCTGCAAACCGTCACGCGCCGCGTGCTGGATGGCGAAATCCAGCAACGGTATGAGGCTTTCGGCCCCTTCCAGTGAAAAGCTTTTGGCGCCAACGAATTTTTTTCTGACGAATTCTTCAAACGTGACCGCGTCCGTGAGACGTGCGAGAATACTCAGCTTTTGCTTGTGACTCAGCTCAAGATGATTCTGGCTTTCTTCCATGCGCCGCTGCAGCCAATTTCGAACTGCCGGCTCGTCGATATGCATGAACTCGACACCGATGGCGCCGCAGTAAGTATGACGCAACCGCTCGACAATCTCGCCGATTGTCAACGGGCCGTTCCAGGGTAGCCCAACGCCGGGAAAAAGCCGTTTCATGTCATCGACGGTGAGGCCATAAAACTCCGGATCAAGAGAGGGTTGCGGATCATTGGATAAGCCGAGCGGATCGATGCTGGCCGCTTTATGGCCGAGACTGCGAAACGCTCTGATCATTTCGTTGACTTGTTCTTGTAAGGTAGAGGCGCGGGACGCGACGCTGCTTGCCGAGCCACTTGCATGCGCGACGCCGCCATTGCGTTCACGGGTCGATGGCATCGGCGTGGTTTGGCCGTCGGGAGCATTGCCGTTGAGCGCGGCGAAGTAGGCGCGCCAGTCCTGATCTACCGATGATGGATCGACAACGTAAGCGGCGTAAAGCGCTTCTATATAAGCCAGGTTAGCTGAATTGGAGACCTGTTGGATCTTGCTGTTCATGATCGAATCAAATCAGAAAAAAAAATCCAATCAACAGACAAGATTCCCGCCGGAATAATTCTCCACCGGAATATAGTTGGCTATTTTTGGCGCGGAAGTTTTTCATGAGCCGCGATTTGGTCAGCCGAGCGATGGATAGCTTCAATATGAAGTGTCGTTCACCACGCCGGGGTTTCAGTTTGCCAGTGATGATAATTTCAGCAAGGCATATGCCACGAACCGTGTTTCGCTTGGTCGTATGACAACTTTTTGCTTCGCTGTATGCGTCCTGCTGCCGCTACAACGAGATTGCTTCCTGTCCGATCTGCGCTACATGAGAATCACAAAGATGGGTTCTGTCTTCTAAAGACAATGGCATATCTGTTGCGCTACTCAAACGCATCCCATCCTGCTGTGTGTTGTTGTTTTGCCGAGGAGTTGATTACGATGGATTCAGAG
>JAICEJ010000559.1 GCA_025924215.1 Candidatus Binatia bacterium | reverse complement strand
GTATTAAATCTTGTTTGTTGAATGCACCGCCGGCCTGATCGTTTTGCATGTCCCAAACCAGCAGTACCGAACGGCTCGGGTCAACGATTTCGCTCAACTCGACAGGTATTTTTCTTCCTTCGAACTCGATCATAAGCGCACCGCTTCTTTCCGGGTTGTCGCTGAATCCCTTCTGTAAGGTACGATTTGCGAAAGTATTTTCACCTTCCAAGATCTACCCTTCGTCGGTATTCGCCGTATTGTTGGTTTCGGCGCGGAGCGATCAAGTAATCGCGTCGTTATCAGCCGAGCTCATTAGCTAGCCGCGGTTAGTATCGTTGGCGTTTGGCACCTTTCGCACCGACAGCCTGAGGGTCGAAGGGCTGACCTCCTGCAACGTGAGCTCCTTCGGATATTGAATGTTTTTCTCTGAAATCGTGAAGGTTCGCCGCCCAAGCTCCGCCATGGAAACGTCGATTGCGACTTTGATCTTGCTCGAATTAAACAGATAAAAAGCCCGCCGCGGCCCGCGAAAGGTAGCGTTTACCACCGGCGGCTCGATGTCTTCCACTTGAAGATCGGGGGGAAGATTCTCAACGCTCACCGGAACCGTATAGCTGACGTCGACCGTCTTAGAACCGGGCACGAAGATATACCAAAACCCAATTGCCAGCGCGATGGCGATGGCTTTGGCGATCCAGTTCTCGCGAAAAAGCGGTAAGGCGAAATGGTTTTCCGTCGATGATGGAAACTTCGATTGCAAAAAGCTTTCGAGAACGGCGCCAAGCTCTTGTATGTTCTGTACCTCGCGAAGCTTGCCCTCCGTTGCCACTGAAATTGTGCCGCGCTCTTCGGACACTACGATGCACAACGCGTCGGTTAGTTCCGCCAATCCCAAAGCCGCCGAGTGCCGGGTGCCGACGTTGGCAAGTTGTCTGAGATCCTTGGATAGCGGTAGGTGAGCCGCGAATCTCGAGATATTATCTTGGTCCATCAGAACCGCGCCGTCATGCCCCGGTGAATGGGGATCGAAAATGCTCTTCAGCAGCGGCGCGCTTACTTTGCCGTCCAGAGGGATTCCGCCGGTGATATGTCGCTCGAGCGGATCGTTGCCGCGGATGACGATCAACGCGCCGACATGTTCCTTGGCGAGATCGGCTACGGTGCGAACCAGGACGTCTGAAGTGCTCGAACCCAAAGTCGGGATTCTCTTCCGCGCCAGACTCCAAACGGCGATGCGTTCGAATAACTGGCGCAATTCCTCCTGAAAGATCACTACGATCATGATCAAGAAAATCGCGAAGAAACCCTGAAAGATCCATGCGGTCATCTGCAGATCGAGGTACTTGGCGATGATGTAAATGGAACCGAGGATTAAAATTCCTCGAACCACAAAAGCGGCGCGGGTCTGTTGCGCCCAAACAATGGCTGTGTAGAGGAGAATAGCGACAAAGACGACGTCGAGCATCTCCGGCAAGGTAACGGTCCAGAATGGGTTATCGATCATTTTATGCAGAGTCCCGATAGTTCGCTGCCGGCATTACCGCTAGTAAAGCATTCGCGTGATCGATGATGCTTGCGGGCGGCGGCGCATTCTGTGCGGATCTTTCTCGAAAAATAGCACGCTAAAAGTCGAAGTTATACTACTCTTTGTAAAATCAAAGACATCGGAGATGCAAATTTGAGCTCTCGGCAGCGAGCACCGTATATGCGACGAATGACACCACGCAGGCGGAATCCGGAACTTAACCTAATCACGCCTGACGGCTGCCTTGTGTCGGTGAGCCAATCGTCCAATCGGACGGTCGGCCTTGCAAGCGGGTTGATTAGACGAAGCCAACTATGCCCGCCAGCGCGCCGGCGGCGAACAGCCAAAGAGGATTCCATGGTTTGCGCAGGACCACGGCGACGGCAAGGATTGTGATCAAGTAGCCGCGCCAGTCGTGGTTCACTGCGCGCATCAAGATCGTCGCGCTCGCGAAGACAAGCCCAATCGTAATTGGCATCAAACCTCGTCGAATGGCACGAGCACCCCGGGCATTGGGATAGCGTTCGTTCAGGTGGCCGACTAGCAACGTGAGAGTGGTAGCCGGAATGAGCAGCGGGATCGTCGTCGCGGCTACGCCCTTCCATCCCGCCAGGTGCCAGCCGATCAGAGTAACGTACATCGCGTTAGGACCGGGTGCGACCTGCGCCAACGTGTAGAGTTCGACAAACTCCGCGTTGCTCAACAGGTGGTGCACTTCCACCAAGTAGCGGTGAATGTCCGGGAATATTGTCGATGGACCGCCGATGGCCAGGAACCAGAGAATTAAGAAATGTAGAAACAGCCCGCCGAGGTCAAGCCGATCCATCACTCGGGCTCTTTCCAGGCCGCGAACACAGCCCAGGGCGCGAGAGCACCCATGACCCACAGGAGCGGCCAGCGCATGACACCGACGGCGACGAACGCGAGTATGCCGAATAGCCAGGGACGCCAATTTCGGGGCAACACCGCCGCCAACTTGATCACAGTCGCGAGCAGCAACCCTGCCGCTACGCTTGACATGCCCGTGAGTGCCTGCTGCACATACGGAAGAGCTCCATAATGCTGGTACAGCACGCCCATGCCGACCACCATGAGGCAAGGCCACCCCAAGAAGCCGGCGACGCCCGCCGCGGCCCCGGTCCAGCCGGCGAAACGATGACCAACTATTACCGTGAGATTGAGCACATTAGGGCCGGGTAGAAGCTGTCCGAGGGTGTACACGTCGACAAAATCCCGATCGGTGAGCCAGCGCCGCCGCTCGACCAGCTCGCGCCTTGCCCAGAAAATTGCGCCGCCGAAGCTCGACAAGCTGATCCGGGAAAAAGCCAGGAACAGCTCGAGCTGGCTAACGCGCGCCTTGTGTGACTCTGTTTGCTTCATGTTGTTTCGCTTGCAATTGAAACCAACTGGGATCTGCTCAGCACAAGAACGTCGGGATTAGAAAGTGGCGGAGTTTATTCAGCCAACAGCTAATCGAAAATCGAAATTGGCCGAGCAGTTCTGCCTTGGGTTTAAATACGAGCGATAGCAAGAAACACGGAGCTAACTCGATCTAGACTCGAAGCTGCTTCTTCTCGCATATGGTGTCAATTTCTCAGGTGAGAAGTTACCATTCAATCTTACTCATTTGCCAGCACCGCGAGGGAAAATTTCTAATTGGCACGAATGTTAACGAGACTTTCGAAAGAGACGACCCGTCGAGCGTATATAAAAGCGGGTCTTTTAACTCACTAGCCTAGGCGTTTTGTGATGGTAGGCACAGAGCTAAACGACTATCGGGTAGGATGTGAAACTCTTTACTGAGCTACGTTCGATCTACCTCAGGGTTTCAAACGCCCTTCGTTGCGCAGCTCCTGTTGCGCTTGTTTAAGAATGCGGTCGTTGAT
>JAICEJ010000558.1 GCA_025924215.1 Candidatus Binatia bacterium | reverse complement strand
TCGCGCCATGTCGAACTGGACTGCGGGGTTGCCGAATAGCTGTTCGAGAATCACCGCGCCGTTGAGCATGCCGATCTCTGTGCCGTCCGCGGCCCCGGCATTGAAGATATGATTGCCGGCAATAATGCTGCCCGCGCCCGGCATGTTTGTCACCGCGACTGTCGGGTTACCGGGGATGGAGTGGCCGAGATAGCGGGCGAGAATCCTCGAATAAATGTCGGCGCCGCCGCCCGGCGGAAAGCCGACGACGATTCGCACGACTTTGCCGCGATAGAAATCCGCTATAGCGCGTTCATCGCTATTCGCGCTTGGGCGCTGCGCCGCCGGTGCCGCAAACGCCGCGCCGGCAAACAGGACAAAAATCAACGTGGCTATCGAGATACTCAAGCGTTATCCCAGCACGCGGTAATCTAGCACAACGTATGGGTGCGCAGTCAGCATGAGTTGTTGACTTAATGTTGAGCCGACGCCGCAACTCGGACGCAGTCGCTTATCCCGGTTCTCCACATAGGTCGCATGCAACCGGCTAATCATCGATGAACACCGGGAGTGGCATCAATCTTTACCTATAGCACACGCGATACCCTCGATCTCGATTAGGATTGATACGATTCGCTTCAATCCTGGCACGCAGAACACCCCCGACCCGTTGATTAAAAGTCAAATCCGCGAATGTTAACAAGAGAGTCAACTATTTTTGCGGTCTGCTTGCTTTTTCTTCGGCAACGGAAACGTGTCTGTTCTGCCCAGGTTCTCACACAAAACAAGCACGGCCGAAGACCCGGAGCCAGTGGGATCGGCCCTCGCCTTGCCGGCGGCCTTTGCGGATATTAATATCGCGAAAAGCTGATCTATGTATTACTGGTTAGCGCTCCATGATCGTGGTGCATTGCCATCAAGGTGCTTTTGGCTCACGTTTTGTGAGATAATTTCCGAGTGGCGTTTCAATACCTGTTTGAGTGGGACCCTGCGAAGGCTAGGCAAAATGCGCGAAAACATCGTGTTACCTTTGAACGTGGAGCCACCGTGTTCTTAGATCCAAACTCGTTGTCGCTGTTCGATGAGCAACACAGGATTATGAAGAAAGGTGGACAACTCTGGGTTTGGATCACACTGGTACGTTGTTGGTTATTTGCCATACATATCGTGAGGAAACGGGAATCAGTGCGCGAGTACGCCTGATATCAGCACGAAAGGCTACAAAGAACGAAACGGAGCAATACCAGAGGAAATAAACTATGAAACGAGAATATGATTTTTCGAAAGCCGTCCGAGGAAAATTCTATCGGAAAGGCGCTGAACTGCGACTACCCATTTATCTAGACCCTAAACTGCAAAAGAAACTTGAGCGTCTTGCTCGGAAGAAGGGGAAGGATGTCGGCGAGATGGTCAATCAATTGCTGCGGAAAGATGTCGACTTTCTTGAAGAACTGATGTGAACCCACTCGCCCTAACCATCGGCTGGACTTGACCTCTCGGCCAAGTCAGCCGGTATACCCAGTGTAAACAAGGGTACGATGAGGCCAGATGCATGTTTTTAGAAATGCTTTGAGGAAGCGACATGATACGTCGACAATTTTGCGGCGCGGCGCGGACGGTAACGGGTTCGCAGCACCTGATCGAGGTCAACGGGGCAGCGTATTCTCCTCGCATGCGGCATGTATCACGGCAAGCGTGCAGAAGCTACGAGCGCAACCGCAATTTTCCATTTGATCCCAAATCCATCAATGCGATGGCGCTTTCACATGCGCACATCGACCATTCAGGCAAAGCCGCCAACAGCCCGTTTTGCCCCAACCTCCACCTTCGGGAGCAAGACGGATGAGAAGCTCGGGGAAAATACTACTTATTCTGTTTGTAAACATGTTGATCCTTGGTCTCGCCACGTTCGGGTTAGAGTTCAAACTGGCTCAGGACCGGCGTAAAGCAGAGGCAAAGTGGTCCACGCAGGTGACGCCGTATTATTGGCCGTCGCTCCAGACGCACGACGGCATCGCTCTCGGGACGAGGTCCGGGCCGTTAAAATTAGTCCTACATCCGTTTGTTAGTTACGCCAACTTACCGAACCAAAAAACACCGCACTTTTCGATTAATAACCTCGGGTTTAGAGGCGGCAATATCCCGAAGAACGAAAAGACTAAAAAGCGCATTATTGTGATCGGAGGCTCCACGGCATTTGGCACCGGGCTTCAGTCGGACGACGAAACCTTTGCACAACGCCTCGAATATCTGTTGGATGCCGAAGTGATCAACGCTGCGGTCGTCGGTCATGCCTCCGGACAGGAACTCGTGTCTCTGGTGATGGAACTCGTGGACTTGCAGCCGGATCTGGTGATCGCTCTGAATGGGTGGAATGACTATGAGCGTCAACCGACCAGCAAGTTCCGCGGATCAAACGGCTTTGCGGAAATCGAAGAGCGGCTGAAAACGTTACAATCTGTGACCGATGACTCGTTGCTCACGAGGGTATCGAACCTGTATTGGGTTCTGTTTCCCAATATCACCAAGAAGCTGGAGCCACTGTGGATCAGGCTCTTCAAGAGGAGCGAGCAAACAGGTGAAACGGATCTTGGGTTGGCCGGTGCCGTCTACGCGACCAATATGACCAAAATGCACAGGATTTCAGAAGCCTTTCACTTCACATTTCTCTGCGTCTTGCAGCCTGATCGAGATAGGCAGCAGCGCTACCGGGCCTTCCGCGAAACGGCAAAAATGCACTTACAGCAGGCAGGGATTGTCGCGCTGGATTTAAGCGACCTCGATGAGCCGGCCATCAAAGCTGAGTGGTATATGGATGAAATGCATTTGGATGCAGCCGGCAATCAGGCAATCGCCCGGATCATCGCAAACAAGATCGTCGCTGACGGCCTACTCCGCTAAAGTCGATATGCTGCAGAAAACTTGTTCACTCCACCGGAGTTCGAAGCGTCTGAATGCTGTGCACCCGGCGAGCGGGCGTTGAATTGAAAAAGTACCGCTCATTGAATATCAGATGGTCCCGCGGCTATGCCTTTGACAGTATTCCTCAAATGGGAAACCAAATTTAGCCCGAGATTGAACTGAACGACGCTTCAGTTCGATTCAGGGAAAATTGGAATGATGGAGAAATCAGTCCAATGTCAGAGGTGTAATCTACGCTAAGCCAGGCGCGCTTAGTGACCGGTCTAAAGCGTCAAGTTAGGCGGTTTGTACAGGTGACCTTCAAAGGTAAATCCGTCTTTACTTCGTCCCGACGCCGATCAGCAGCTCGCCCGGCAACTCGCAGCCGTTAGGCCCTATAGTCGCCGCCGATTGATTGAAAACAGGGGCGCGTCAATCAGAGGTCACACACTTCGCGAGGATTGAAAAGGGAATTAAGAAAAATTCCCAGAGGAACGTCTGTGCCTCTTGACCT
>JAICEJ010000557.1 GCA_025924215.1 Candidatus Binatia bacterium | reverse complement strand
GCTGGTACCGGTAATATCGAGGCCGCCGGCCACGCTTCCTCGCAAGGTTTGTGTGCCGCCTTCAAACGTCACCAATTCGACATCGATGTTTTGCTCGCCAAAAAAATTCATTTCCTTGGCGATATACGGTGGGATGTGCACCACATTGGGCGGGGTAACCGGCACGCCGAACACAACTTTCCGTTTGCTCTGAGCTTCGGCGGAATGAATCCCCAATGCCAAGCTGACCGATGCAAGTATCAGAATAGCAGCCTTTCTCATAAAGCCTCCTTATTCTCGATTTTCAGAGTTTCTCCACGGAGCGATGCGACCTTCGACCCATTTTGCCAATGATAGCAAGCCAACTCCTAGTATCATAACCACGACGATGGGAACAAAGAGTTTGTCGGTTTCCAGGGCGTTGGCATAGCGGACGATCATATAGCCCAGTCCGGTGACCGATGTATAGAACTCGGCGACGATCATCCCGACCAGACCGCGGCCGATGGCCAGGCGAACGCCGGCCACGATGAAGGGAACGGCCGATGGAATGATCAGATGACGCCAGAGCTGGCTCTCGCTGGAGCAAAACGAACGAGCGACTTCTTGGAGATTGCGATCGACGTTTTTCACTCCCTCATAGGTATTGAGAAGCACCGGAAAAACCATGAAGAGAAACACGATGATGACCTTGGCGGGAACTTTGAAACCGAACCAGAGAACAATCAACGGAACTACCGCGACCATCGGTGTGGAATAGAGCGCATTGACGTAAATGTCCGCGGCCCATTCCACAATCGAGAAACGTCCCATGACGACGCCGAGTAGAACACCGGCCAATACCGAAAGAACCGACGCATAGGCCAGCACCAACAGACTTTCTTTCATGTAGCTTTGCAGCTCGCCATTGGCGACCAAGCCGACGAAGGCACGGGCAATCGCCGAAGGATAAGTAAACAGAATCGGATTTACTCTCCTGCCGTAATATTCCCAGATGAGAAGAACGAATATCAGGGAAATCAAACGAACTATGATCTTTCGATTCATTGGGCATTCTTGGATGTGTCGGCGCTGTCGAGGTTCTGCGTGAGCATCTCCCACAGCATATTGCGGAGCGCGATGTAGCGAGGATGAGCTCGCACGGAGATGATCTTTCGCGGGCGCGGAATATCGACCGGAATGACTCCCTGAATACGCCCGGGACGGCGCGACATCATGACGATGCGATCGCCGAGAAGGATCGCTTCGTCGATACTGTGGGTGACAAAAATCATCGTCTTCTTTTCGGTTTCCAGAATCCGCAGCAGCTCCTCCTGCATCATTTCACGGGTCTGCGCGTCGAGAGAACCGAAGGGCTCGTCCATCAGTAAAAGAGCCGGATTTACAGCCAGAGCGCGCGCCAGTCCAGCGCGCTGCTGCATGCCGCCGGAGAGTTGATGCGGATAAGACTTCTCAAAACCCTTTAGCCCCATGAGCTCGAGATAGCGCGCGATGGTTGCAGCCGTTTCGTCTCTCGAACGACCTCTGAGCTCCAGGCCATAGGCAATGTTCTGCTCGAGCCGCTTCCATGGAAAGAGGCCGAAATGCTGAAAGACCATCGCGATATCAGGGCGCGGTTGGGTGACCGGAGCGCCGTTCATGATAACTTCGCCGCAGTCGCGCGGTATTAGGCAGTCGATAATTCGCAGCAAAGTCGTCTTACCGCACCCGCTCGGTCCCAAAATGCAAATGCTTTCGTAGGGCTCAATGTCAATATTGATGCCCTGCAGGGCGACGACATTGCCACCGCTGTAAGTCTTGGTGAGATTTCGAATGACGATCCGGGTCATGCGAAAATCAACGATCAGGGTTTTCCATGCGTCGCTTGAAATCCGCCAGGAAGCGCGCGGCGATCGCCCCGTCGACGACGCGATGATCGGCGGACAATGTGGAGGTCATCATCGATCGCACCGCGATGCCGACTTCATCGGCGACGGCACGCGGCGCAACGCGGCCCACCGCGAGAATAGCGCATTGCGGCGGATTGATGATCGCGACGAAATTGTCAACGCCGAGCATGCCGAGGTTGGAAACCGTGAAAGTTCCGCCTTCGTAATCGAAGGGCAATAATTTCTTGTGTTGTGCTTTTTCAGACAGTTGCCGGCTCTGTTGCGCCAGGTCGACTAGGCTCAGCCGGTCAGCATTACGAATGACCGGCACCACCAGACCTTCTTCGAGAGCCACCGCCATGCCGATATTGATCTCTGGCAGAAACTCGATTCCGTCATGGGTAAATCGTGCATTCAGGACGGGAAAATTTTTCAAGGTGTCGGCGCAGGCGCTCAAGATAAAATCGTTGATCGATGGGAGCGTTCTCTCTCCGCGCTGCTTCCATATATTTCTCATCCCGACAATGGCCGTCATGTCGATGTCCATGCTGATATAGAAGTGCGGCGCGCTCTGTTTGCTTTGGGTCATGCGCTCGCCGACAATCCGGCGCATCGGGCTTAGCGGTACCAGCCGGCTGACCCTCTGCGCAGCTGCCGGTTCAAGCGTTGGTTTTTCTTTGGCCCGCCGTACATCCGCGAGCAGCACGCTGCCCTCCGGCCCGCTACCATTCAAGGCTCCGAGATCGATCCCTTCCTCGCGTGCGATTCTCCTGGCTGCCGGCGAGGCTAAAATGCGTGAGCCTGGAATTCGCGGTGTAGAGTTTGGAGTTTCAGTTCTATCCTCGATCTTAGACTCCGCAAACGCTTGTGGGGAAATTTCTTTTACTGAGGAGGATGATGGCGCAGTCGCTGTTTCCGATATAGTTTCGCCCGGCGCCAGGATCACTGCGATAGTGTGACCCACCGGCACTTCGTCACCAGCGCTAGCGGTCACATTAGCTAGAATGCCCGAAGCCACCGCTTCGATCTCGACGGTTGCCTTGTCCGTTTCGACCTCCATCAACGGCTCGCCTTTGCTCACTGTCTGACCTTCGGACTTGAGCCAGTTGATCAGCGTGCCTTTTTCTTGGGCTACGCCGAGTGCGGGCATGATGACATTCGTCGGCATAAATTCAGTTCAACAGTTCAACGTCTGATCCGGAAAAGAAAAGCCGTTCCATTAGTTCCAATCGGTCCACCGGTTGCAATCGTTGAAGATGCCTCGCTCTTCAATCCGGAGTAATCGAAAATCCAGAATCTAAAATCCACAATGACTTTAACCCTTGATCCGTTCCAGCGCGCCTGGGTTGTTCAATGCCGACTGCGTTTCCCGTGTGGTCGGCAACTCTCCGCCGGCAGTGAAGTAGTGCGTGCCGGCAACCAGCAGTTTTTCCGATGGAAATCGAGTGATGATTTCGCAGCCGTCTTTGGTCACCACCACTTCTTCTTCGAGACGCGCTGCCGACCAGCCATCGCTTGCCGGCCAATAGGTTTCCAGAGCGAACACCAT
>JAICEJ010000556.1 GCA_025924215.1 Candidatus Binatia bacterium | reverse complement strand
TTTTTCTCCATGCACGGCCTTTGTGAGTTCGGTTAGCCCAGTCTAACCTCTTTTTCGATTCCTTAGAAATACTGCTGCAATGACGATTTGCTCGCTTACTTTATAGCATGAGCGCGATTCATTAACTTTGGCGGTAGGACCTCTGATCGTCCATTGTGAAACTCACCTCGAAAAAAAATACGTGACAGGTTAAAGAACAAGAAAAATATAGTTCAGCCGAACGGTTCCAGAGGTAAAAATGGTTCCGCACATCTGGAACGATTGGAACTAAAGCACGCTGATCGGCAGTTGCGGTGCTTCTCACCGACTGGGTCTTTCACAGGCGCTCTTTATCGCGGGTACCGATAACCCGTGCTTCCGGCGCATAGACGGCATGCTTGCCTCGTAGTAGATTGGCGCAACTTTATGAATATTCGGCGCACGCGGATCGTCACGGGTTTGGTGCTGTTTATTTATCTCACGACCCATCTGCTCAATCATTCTCTCGGATTGATTTCGCTCGATACCATGGAAGCCGGCCGCGCATGGTTTCTGGCTCTGTGGCGCAATCCTTTGGGCACCTCGATCTTCTACGGCTCGCTCCTGACCCATTTCAGTTTGGCGCTCTACGCGATTTATCAACGACGGCACCTGCGCATGCCGTTTTGGGAAGCGCTCCAGCTCACGCTTGGCTTGTGCATACCGCTGCTGCTGGCAACTCATTTCGTCGGCACCCGCATGGCTTACGAGTGGTACGGCATCGAAGACATGTACGCCAAGACCGTGTTGAGCTTGTGGCGCCAGAATCCGATTAACGGCCTGCGCCAAGCCTCGTTGGTCTTGATCGCGTGGACGCATGGATGTATCGGCCTGTACTTTTGGCTCAGGCTGCGGCCCTGGTATCCGCGCTACGCCGCGGCGCTCTATGCGCTTGGACTGCTGCTGCCGGTATTCGCGTTGCTTGGCTTCGTCCAGGCCGGGCGTGAGGTCGATTATCTTATCGCCCGCAATCCCGAGTGGATCGAGCAGCTCTATCAGAGAACCAACGTTTTGCGCCCCGGACAGGGCGAAGACCTGGTCAATCTGCGCGATGGAATTATCTATGGGTTTTGGGCATGTCTTGGTGCGGTGTTGGTGGCGCGCGCAGCGCGCCACGTCTGCGAACGTCCAGGCAGAATTCAAATCACATATCCCGACAACCGCCAGGTGCAGGTGCCGCGCGGGTTCACCGTGCTGGAAGCGAGCCGTTTTGCGCGCATTCCTCATGCGTCCGTGTGCGGCGGACGGGGCCGGTGTTCCACCTGTAGAATTCGCATAATTAAAGGATTGGAATCTGTCCCAATGCCTAGCCCGGCGGAACTGAAAGTGCTCGCCCGCATCGGCGCGCCGGCCAATGTGCGGTTGGCATGTCAACTGCGTCCCACGCGCGATATTTCCATTGTGCCTTTGCTTCCCGCCGACGCAAATGCAAGCGATGGCTTCGTTAAGCCCTCCTACCTGGCGGGGCAAGAATGCGACATGGCTGTGCTGTTTGCGGATCTTCGTTCTTTCACCACCATAGCAGAACGCAAATTGCCCTATGATCTGGTCTTCATCTTAAACCGCTATGCCGAAATTGTCGGCACGGCGGTCGAACGCGCGGGAGGGATGCCGAACCAATTCACGGGCGACGGCCTCATGGCCCTGTTCGGAGTCCAGACCGGGCCGGAGCAGGGGTGCCAGTCCGCGCTGGCAGCAGCGCGCGAGATTCTCAGTAGCGTTGCGCAGCTCAGCGAGATGCTCTCTGAGGAATTAGAGGTCGCTCTCAAGGTAGGCATTGGCATTCACACGGGGCCGTCAGTGGTGGGGCAGATGGGCTATGGTATGGGGACCTATCTTACTGCCGTCGGTGATACGGTGAACGTCGCAAGCAGGCTGCAGGAGCTAACAAAGGAATTGGACTGCGCGCTGGTTATTTCCGAGCAGGTCGCGACACGCGCCGGAATCGAAATGCAGAGATCGCCGCGGCATCAGGTGAACGTCAGAAATCGCCGGGAACCGCTGATTGTGTATGCCATCAGTGATGAGAGTCGCTTGTTATCGGCAAGCGGCTCGCCAAACACCCGCCGCAAGAGCTCCGAGGTTACAAGTTAAGATATTCCGGCGGACGAAGCGCGAAGATCACGTCGGCATTGATGCGACACAAGCTCGATGCGTTGAAGAATATCAGCGGCCATGCCGCTGCGCATACTGCTGTCGCAATAGCGCTTAAGTCCCGGTGGTTACCGCCGATGCGAAATTCTATCGCGCTCAGCAAAGGACCTTCTCGGCGCACCTCCTCTAGGTCGAGGACACCCCACAAAAAGATTGCTCATGTTAGCGAACGTGCAACACCAGCGGGCGACTTTGTCCACTACGTCGCAACGGTTCTTTGACCGCCTTCTTAACCGCTCGCCCGCTGGTCGCAGAATCTTTTTCTCTGGACGTGAAAAAGAAAGATCCGCCCCCGAGCTTCGCTAAAGCAATTTTAAAAAAAGAGAAAACAGCTATTTCTCCTGCAGCGCCTCGTGCACTTTACCCACCATTTTTGCCGACGGGGTGAGGGTCTTGTCTCCTTCATCCTTCCACTTTGAAGGGCAGGCCTCGTCGGCCTTCTTGGAGAGATAGATGTTCGCTTTGAACTTTCGCATGAGCTCATCAATGTTGCGGCCAAGATTGTAGAAGTTGGTCTCGGCGTTCATCAGGACGCCCTGGGGATTGATGATGAAGGTCCCGCGTAGCGCAAGCCCGGTGTCCTCGTCGTAGACGCCGAACATCCGCGCGGCCTTGGCGGTTGGATCGCTCGCCATCGGGTACTTGACCTTGGCCAGCTCCTTCTCGTTCTCCTGCCACGCCTTGTGCACGAACTTGGTGTCCGTGCTCACCGTGACGATGTCGCAGCCCATTTTGACGAAGCGATCGTGCTGCTCTGCCAGAGCAGCGAATTCGGTCGCTCAGACGAACGTGAAATCCGCGGGATAGAAGAAGAGGATAGTCCAGCGTTTGTTCTTGACCTGGTCCTGCATGCTGAACTTGCCGAAGTCGCCTTTCGTCGGCTGGTACGTTTCGAGCTCAAAATCCGGCACCTTCGTTCCGAGTTTTAAGTCGGCCATTGTGTTTACCTCCCGTAATTTGATCTGAATATGAACGTTCTTATCACCCGTCGGGCGATCTGCCTAGTCCACCCGGAGCGAGCTCTGGTTACCGTTCTCTTGGCTGCATATACACCTGACCGCTAGCGTCGGGGTCATCTTTGTATTTCGACCTTTGGGTTTGTCCATCTCACCATGTCGTCAAGGTCAGAGCGCCGGAAAATTCAATTGTTCCGCAGGCCGTCGCCGTATTGCCGTATCGATGTTCAAAGAAGCCATTGGCTCTACCGGTGCTGCCCCTATATGGAGACATCCGTCAAATCCATCTT
>JAICEJ010000555.1 GCA_025924215.1 Candidatus Binatia bacterium | reverse complement strand
GGCATGCTGACCGATCGCGACATTCGCCTGATCAGGCCATCGCTCGCGTTCTTAAACAAGGAGGAAGCCGATGTGCAACTCTGGTCGATCGCGGTGCAACAAGCGGCCGTGTTCGATCCCGTCCGCGTAAAGCCGGAAACTTCGCTCAAAGAGGCGGCCGATCTGATGTTGCGCTGGCATGTCGGCGGGCTACCAGTGGTCGACGATCATGAAAACGTTGTCGGCATGATCACGTATACGGACTTACTACGCGAGTTCGTCGGGCATGAGTAGGCACACGACCGCGCCGGTTCTTCGGTAGCCCTACGGCGTAGTTTCAGACGAATCCCATTCACCGGCTTCGCCTGAAAATTTTCTCACTGTTTAGAAACAAAACTGGCTCTCTCCGAAAAACGAGAACAATCATCGAGCGGTTTGAAGCTTATCGGGCGGCAAAAACTGGCACTTCTATTGCTCTCTGCATGGGAGAGGATTGATCTTAACCGACAACTTAGGCAGGTGAGGGGGAAGTATGTTTACAGAAAAGATAGAGCTCAAAGATCTGGACAAGATGGATGCGGAGTATAGGGATCTTCTAGGGCGGGTGTTGACGATCCAAGCAGACTGCGAGATCGGCGGACCGCACCTCTACGTAGAAACGATGCTGCCGGCAGCGCCGAGCAAGCTGGATCAACTGATCGTCGCGCGCACCGCAGCCGAGGAGATCGATCATTTCCGCAAAGTTGCGCGAGTGGCGGGCGATATGGGAGTCGATGTTTCATTCGTGCTGAGCCAGCCTAACGAAAAACGCTTCGTCGACACCTTCCGTGGTCTCATCACAACCTGGGAAGACCACGCCGTCTTCGGCTTTTTGATCGACCGGGTCGGGCGCTACCAGCTTGAAGAATTCTATGATTGCAGTTACCTGCCGCTGCAGCGGATTCTGCCTGACATTGTCACCGAGGAACTGGGCCATATCGAATATGGTTACAACAAAAGCCTCGAACTGATGTCGAAGGGTGACGAGCAAAAAGAACGCGTCCAAAAGGCTATCGATTATTGGTATGTTCGCGCGCTCGACATGTTCGGTCGCAGCGGATCCAAACGCGCCGAGCGCTATCTTTATTGGGGACTAAAAAGACGCAGCAATGAGCAGGCTCGCGAAGACTACATCCGTGAAGTCAATCCAATATTGCTTAGCTTGGGTCTTAAGATTCCCGATCCGCTTGAAGGCCGTCGTTATATCTGACGAAGGAGATTGTTATGCCGCAAGCAGCACCTGGTACAGAAAAGCTCGATGAGCATCTACAGGAAGTCGTCCGTGCCCTGCACGGCGCCGTGAAACAGGGAGTCTCCCATGTGAATGACGCGAAAGTGATGGATAAAGCGATTGCCGATAGTAAAGAAATTCTCGACGTCATTATGGCGGGAGAGGTAAAG
The DNA here is from genome assembly GCA_025924215.1 of Candidatus Binatia bacterium. GTDB lineage: Bacteria > Desulfobacterota > Binatia > UBA9968 > UBA9968 > WHTF01. The sequence continues at coordinate 2,015 of JAICEJ010000555.1, read as the reverse complement.
GAGTGGCTAAACTGAGTTCAGCGAGGTGCAGCGCTCAAGGAACGTTTTATGAGCGATGGGAAAACCTATTTTTACGAGACCGAAGCCGAGTGGACCGGCGCAAAGGACCTGAAGCTTAGCGGCGCCAAGCAGCCTGCGATCGCCGCAGGAGCGCCGCCGGAGTTCCAGGGTCGGGAGGAAAACTGGTCGCCGGAGCATCTGTTTGTGGCCTCACTGAACAGCTGTTATGTTCTGACGCTGATTGCGATCGCGGAATTCTCGAAAGTCGCTCTCGTTAGTTGTTCCTCCACGGCAAAGGGAAAGCTAGAGAAACTGCAAGGGAGCGGTTATCAGATCAGCGAGATCGTCGTCAAGCCGAAGGTGGTCCTTGCGTCGGCCGGCGATCTCTCGCGCATGCCGAGAATTCTGGCAAAAGCTAAAGATAATTGCTTTATATCCAACTCGATCAAAGCGACAATTAGGATCGAGCCCGAAGTCTTTCATCAGCAGACGCCGATATCTCCCTGCCCATTGTGAGAATCTCCAGACTGATGCATTTGCCGGTCAGCTCACTAACGGGTTTCGCCAATATCTCCATCACCGACGATCCCTTTGCTTCACGAGTTGTTCCTCGAGAACCAATCAGACGAAGCATAATTAGCTATTTGCAAGATCGTAATTAAGCAAATGGAACGATCCGGGCTTACTCGCTTCGCATGGCTCTCGATCAGCGCGGCGCTGGCGACCATTGCTTTGAAGGCTTTGGCGTATTTCGTCACGGATTCCGTGGGGCTGTTGTCGGATGCACTGGAGTCATTGGTGAATCTGGCCGCGGCTCTCATGGCGCTCGCAATGCTGATCGTTGCGGCTCGACCGCCAGATGAGATTCACGCCTTCGGCTATAGCAAAGCCGAATATTTCTCCAGTGGCGTTGAAGGGGCGCTGATTGTCTTTGCGGCGGTCATCATCGCCTGGACGGCGGTGCCACGGTTGATTACGCCACAGCCGTTGGAGCAAGTCGGTACCGGTCTTGCGGCATCGATTATAGCGGCGGCCCTCAATTTTTTCGTTGCCCGGCATTTGCTCAGCGGCAGCAAACAGTATCGCTCCATCACACTTGAAGCGGACGCCCATCACCTGATGACCGATGTCTGGACTTCGGCCGGTGTGGTTGCCGGAATCGCGATTGTCGCCCTGACCGGCTGGACGCGTCTTGATGCGGTGATCGCGCTGTGTGTCGCCGGCAATATTTTATCGACGGGAGTGCGACTGCTACGCCGCTCGTTGCTTGGACTGTTAGACACGGCGTTGGGTCACACCGAGCAAGAACTCATAAAAGAAATCCTCAGCCGATATGCGAGTCAGGATCTTCACTATCATGCGCTGCGCACCCGGCAGGCGGGAGTGCGGTCGTTTATTTCCTTCCATGTGCTCGTGCCGGGAGAATGGAGCGTTCAGCGCGGGCATGATCTGGTCGAACGAGTAGAGCGCGATATACGCGCGGCGATTCCCGGCGCAACGGTCTTCACTCACCTCGAGCCGATCAATGATCCGGCAGCTTGGCAGGACTTGACGCTTGATCGAAGAGACGACGCAATACGCAGCAAGTGCAACTAAGGCACAATCAAATTATCGTGTGGCGTCGAGACTCGAAGTCATCGTCAATTCAAGTTCGCACGCCCAGACGACGCAGCACCCCAGAGCATCAGCGCGAGTAGGCGAAAAACAGTGCTACGACCATAGCCGGCGGAGATAACGTTTCTCTTAGTCTTTAAATGCCAATCCATCTAGGCTTGTGACTGACTCAAGCGCTTTCATCAAATCCACAGCCGAACAGCAGTCACAACCTCCCCCGTCGATTATCCGCAACGAGGATGCCAGGGAAGGTTCGCTGTAGAACTGCCGATTTGCGCTAGCAGTTAATGTTCGATCAAGACAATGATCGAGTCGAGAAGCTTGTCAGCTAATCTCCAGCTCTTCGATCTTGCGGTAGAGCGACGAGAGACTGATATCCAGAAGCCTGGCTGCCTCTTTCC
>JAICEJ010000554.1 GCA_025924215.1 Candidatus Binatia bacterium | reverse complement strand
ATGCCGGCGCCTTCAAAGTCGGTGATCGCCCAGGGCGAGATGACCATCGTCATCCGGCCGTCGGTGAGATAATGGTTGGGATCGTCGGCAGGCTTCTCCATTTCTTGAAGCTCATAAATTTCACGATAGAACTTCGCGAGATTGGCCGGGTTAAGCGCCCGCAGGACGAAGTGGCTTACATACCGATCCTGTTTCCATTCGCCTTCGACATACACTTCGCCCCGATTGGTCATATTCTGCTGGGATAAGTCGAAGACATAACCTTCCGGATCGTGGGTGCTGATGCCGGCGAATGGACGATTGGTCGGTCTCTTGATCAACTGTACGGACGGATATTTCTCGCGCAAGCGGCCCGCTATTTTTTCAACATCTTCGACTTCCAATCCAAAATGCTCCAGGCCCGCTTGCCGTCCCAGCTTCTGCGGAATGATGTTCATGCCGACATAACCGTCGCCGATCGCCACGGCGCTTTCCGGCCGCGGTGATTTTGAAGTTTTCATGCCGAATAGCGCTTCGTAGAACCGGCTCAATAAAGCGTAGTTGTCGCTGATGATCGCTAAATGTTTGATTTTCGCGGCCATGTTTAATTCCTTTTATCGTTTTGAAGATTCGCCGTAGATTTGATCGATAAAACCGCTCTTCTCTAATTTCGCGAGGATCCCATTGTAAATAAAATCTTCAGCGTTGAGTTTGCTGGCATCGGGAAGTTCTTTGCCCATCTGGTCGAGTGCGAACTTCACCGCTCTCTTATCGCCGTAGGGCAGCTTCTTGTAAACCGGCCGGTATATTTCATAACTCTCCTCCAGAATGGCTCGGTCGCTAACCTTTAGGTATTTGGCGAGAACTTTGAGTGACAGGTCTTTGTCGGTCTTGAAAGCTTTGATCCCCTCGAGCCAGCTCTTGAGAAAGTTTTCCACGACTTCCGGATTGGTCGAGACAAATTTTTTCGAGGTGACGACGCCATTCACCGGATAATAAATCGGCAGCTGACTGAGATCGATGGCCACATGAAAGCCCATCTTTTCCGCCTGTACTTTCTTGTCCCCTGAAAGCATTGCTCCATCGATGGCGCCGCTGGTGAGAGCGGCAAAACGCGTGGCTTCGCCTCCTGTCTGTAGTATGGTTACGTCTTTATCCGGATTGAGCTTGTGCAGTCGCAAGGCTTCGCGAAGAGCCATATCCGTGAGAGAACCGAAGCGGCTGACGCCGATCTTCTTATTCTTGAGATCCGCCACGGTTTTGACCGATGGTCCGGCCACCACAGTCTCCAGGAGTTGATCGACCCCGCTCGCGATCAACGTTAGATCGAAGCCTTTGGCCCAAGCGCCGATGGCTGACGGAGGCGCCATGTTGGCCAGTTTGACGTCACCCGAGATGATCGCCTGAATAATCGTTGATCCGCCGGGGATGTAAAGTAGCTCGGTGCTGACGTTATTTTTTTTGAAGTACCCCGCTTCATACGCGATCCACAACGGACCGGCGGTGGGGGAGAGCGAGACATACGGAACCTTGAGTGTCTGAGCCTGCAGGATTGCCGATGCCGAGAAATGGAGTGCAAGAACCAAGATGAGAATCAATTTAGGCGCAGACACCACACTCATAAACTGTCCTTTTGACCCATTGGCTTAGCATTCGTCAGGTGCATACCGGACCACTGCTTGCCTTAACAATTAAGTCGTTTGCGTGTCAACGTTTCGTCGGGAACAAAAACGAAACGCTTGCCAACTAGAGTGGCTAACCGTAAAATTCTGCGCCAGGCAGGGTAACTGGTACAACGGGAGGTGCCGAGCATGATTCGCTTTCAGATTTTCGAACGGACCGGAGTGAATCTTCACAAGACGCTCGTGGATGCGATGCGCGCGGGCGAACTGCGCACCTTTGAAGCAACCAAGCGCGGGCGACGGATCCAGCATAAGAACGTATTGTATCCTGGCTGGATGAACTGGTCTGCCCATGATGGCATGATCAACTGCGAGGTCATAAGCCCGCGTAAGCCCGGCCGCGAGTGGCAATTCTTCAGCGCCTTTCTTGGTCGCCTGGCAGATCGTTACGCGGACCAGATCATCGGCATCAATATTCAATTTCCCGCCGCAACATCAGAATCCGGTAAGAGGCAGGTTAAGAAGCGCCGCCGCACAGCTCGCCGCAGATAGCTGGGCCGGAAAGCCAACGAATTACTATGCTGGAGGCTTATGCAGCAGTCGTTGCGTTGTTTTCATCAGATGCGCGTTTTCCATCCGTGAGTAGGGTACGATTACCAGCAGGCATCCAACTCGAGTTTTTTTACCTAGGCCTTCATCATTAATACAGCGTCAATACAGCACCGTGGGCAAGTAAGCTCCTGCCGGTTCATTGTAAAGCCCGCGCGTCATTAGCGTCAGCACCTGTACGACCTTCAAACGCTGACTCAAACACCATTGAAATAGCGGTGCGTTGCGCATTGGAACAAGAATTCCTGGACCGGTAAACGCAGAAGCCGAACTAATCAGCGCGATCAGGTCGCGGGTTGTTTCGGCCGCAGCATGTCCAAAGAAACCAAAGTCAGTGGCGTAACCGGTGATTCGCCCACCGTGTTCGACGATCTTCGCTGTGCCAAGCTGAACAGCATCAAGCAGCTCGCGATGACGGTCGTGTCCATGGACGAAACGGCAAATGCGATCGCAAGCTTCGAGATCTTCCTCTCGCGCCGCGCGTACAGGGTAGCTGGCCAGCGAGGCGCCTATTGGGGAGCCTTGCATGCAAGCGATTCCTTCGCGCACTTGAAAGCCCAACGTACTGTATAGCGCTAGCGAACGGCCGTGATAGGCGGATTGGAGCAGTCGCACGCCTGTATGGGCTTTTTCGCTGGCGCGATTGAGAACAGCCTCCATCAGCCGGCGCCCGACCCCGCGGTTCTGGATAGTGGGCTCTATGGTAATCGGGCCCACGCCGGCGATTGCAGAGCGTTCGTCGAGAAAATTGCTGCCGACGATCTTGCCGTCGAGCTCTGCCACGACACTGAAGAAATGCGGATGCGTAAGCAACATGGTCATGAGTTCAGTACCGACCTCGATGGAGGGGATATCAGGTGGGAAGTTGTGCTGGGCGGCAATCGCGGCAAACGCATCGAAAACGATCCGGGCGCATGGCTCGATGTCGGAAGGGAGTCCCGGACGAAGTTTGATTGAGTGGGCGAGCACGTGGTTGGTCATGTTTCTATCCTCTATGGTCTCCGCGAACAGCCTAATTAATTAGGCCCTGCTTAGCGTATGCTGTTGAACTTTTTGCCACAAAATCTATCGGACAGATTTACATCGTGTCAACGGCAATGGCGTTCCGACAGCGCCTGATGTTCAGATAGCGGGCGATCCAATGACTGAGGCCGGAATTTTGGCTTTTGCTAAACGCGGCAGAGTTTCAAGCGGAATTCTTCGTTCTAACATTGTCCTCGTAGT
>JAICEJ010000553.1 GCA_025924215.1 Candidatus Binatia bacterium | reverse complement strand
CGCTGAATTGCGACAGCGCGACCATGCGAGGCGTCGCAGTGATCTGAGGCGGCCCCTCAACGGCTGCCGGTTTACGGCTGGCAAACGGTATATTAGTTGCTTTTGGATTCGACCACTTGTAACGAACCCGAGAGAAAACCGAAACTCGCCAAATTATAGCTATGGCATTCATCAAAGCTTTTCTGCAGTGGCTTTTTCGCAGGCTCTACCGCGTCAGTATCAAAGGTCTGAATAATTACAAGGAAGCGGGCGATCGGGTTCTTATTGTCGCCAACCACGCCTCTTACCTGGACGGAGTACTCCTGGCCGTTTTTCTGCCGGACCGGATAACCTTTACAGTAGACAGTCGCATAGCTAAAGCCTGGTGGGTGCGTCCCGCACTTGCTCTAGTGGATTTCTTCTCGATAGATACGACCAACCCGCTATCGACCCGAACGTTGATAAGATTCTTGTCCGAGAACCGGAAGCTTATGATCTTTCCGGAGGGCCGTCTCACCGTTACGGGCGGCTTGATGAAAATCTATCAAGGTCCTGGTTTGCTGGCTGACAAATCGCAAGCTCGGGTGCTGCCCATCCGCATCGATGGCACGCAACGTACGCCTTTTACCCACCTGGATAGTCGTATTAGACACCGCTGGTTTCCGCGTATTACGCTATCGATACTGCCGTCGCGCCGGATTTCGCTGCCCGAGCAGTTGCGGGGGCGCGCCCGGCGCAATCGGGCCGCCACAGTGCTAAGCGACATCATGAGCGAAATGATGTTTGCCACGGGCAATCACCACCGACCCTTGTTTCAAGCTCTTCTCGATGCTCGCCGCGTTCATAGCGGACGACACGTCATCGTCGAAGATAATGAGCACACCCCTATCACCTATAATCAGCTCATCAGCCGCGCTTTTATTCTTGCTAAACTATTCGCGCAGAATACCGCGCCGAGAGAATATGTCGGATTATTACTGCCCAACACAATTGCCACGTTGATTGCCTTCTTTGCGCTGCAACTCCGGGGGCGGGTACCGGCGATGTTGAACTTTACGGCAGGCGCTCAGGGAATTATGACGGCCTGCGAGATCGCGGGCATACGCACGGTCTATTCCTCACGCCGCTTTATCGAGGCGGCTAGGCTGGGCGACAGCGTTGCGGCAATGGAACCACACATCGGTGTCATCTGCCTGGAAGATTTGCGCGGCAAGATCACTATCCTGGACAAGCTCATGGGATGGCTCGACGGATACTTTGCCGGCCGCCTTTATCGACGGTTACCCGACAACACCGGGCCCGAAGATCCTGCCGTGGTACTTTTCACTTCTGGTTCCGAGGGGCTGCCAAAAGCGGTAGCGCTGTCACATCATAGTTTGCTTGCTAATTGTAGCCAGATCGCCTCGCGTATCGATCTAAACGCGCGCGATACGGTGTTGACCAGCTTGCCGATGTTTCACTCTTTCGGCCTGACTGCTGGAACCCTGTTGCCATTATTTTGCTCCGTCAGGTATTCCTCTACCCCTCGCCGCTGCACTACCGTAGGATTCCAGAGACCGCATACGAGAACAATGTCACGCTTCTGTTCGGCACCAACACATTTCTTGCCGGCTACGGCCGCTTCGCCCATCCTTACGATTTCTACAGCGCCCGTTATGTGTTTGCCGGCGCTGAAAAACTGCAGGAAGAAACACGCCGCACTTGGGCGGACAAATTCGGCGTGCGGCTCTTGGAAGGTTATGGCGCGACGGAAACCGGTCCGGTGATGGCCGTGAATACGCCGATGCAGTACCGGCCGGGCAGTGTAGGCCGGTTGCTGCCCGGAATGGAGTGCTACATCGAGCCTGTGCCGGGCATCAATCAGGGCGGGCGCTTGTGTGTGCGTGGGCCCAATGTGATGCTCGGCTATCTCCGCTACGGTCGCATCACTCCGCCGGCGACTGAGCGCGGCCCGGGCTGGTACGACACCGGAGATATCGTGCATATCGATGACGACGGCTTTATCTGGATCATGGGCCGCGCCAAACGTTTCGCCAAGATCGCCGGGGAGATGGTTTCGCTGGCGGCGGTCGAAGAATTCGTCCAACGGACTTGGCCTAGAAAACATCACGCGGTGTTCAGTTTCGCCGACGCGCGTAAGGGCGAAGAACTCATCGTCCTTACCGATTACAGCGACGCAAGACTTCACGCGCTGCTGGAGCGCGCCCGGGCTGAAGGAGTCAGCGCGATCACTGTGCCGAAAAAAATTCTTATCACACGCTCTATACCGCTGTTAGGAAACGGTAAGGTCGATTATGTCGCGGCTCGCATTTTGGCCCAACAAATACTGGCCAGTGAAGCAGAGCAAACCACAGAAGATTAGAGTAAGTGGCGCCCGTAATCTGCATTCAACGACTTGAACGACTCAAACGGTTTGAACGATTTGAACAGCTTGAACGCCATTCGAGGAGGAGATCATGTGGCAATTGATCGGACCAGCAGGAACCATCACTATCATCTTGGTGATCTTGATCATCAGTGGCGTTAAGATCCTTAAGGAATACGAGCGTGGAGTGATCTTTCGTCTGGGACGAATGGTTGCGCCTCGCGGGCCGGGAATCACCTATGTTATTCCGGTAATCGAACAAATGATCATCCGCAACCTGATGGACTACAAAAAGATCGAGCCTGAGACTATCAGGTGACAATCGGCGTGTTCGGGCAGGCGGAATTCCTGCTCGATTTTCGGCACCAAGGAATAGACAAAGATTCTATGATAGAGACTTTTCCAAGAACTTAATTGAGAGGCTCGTATGGAAGAGAAGTACATCGATTTTGCAGCCGACGAATGGTACGACCACCATAGACGTAAGATCGTTTGGTTTACCGCCATCATCGACGAGAAAACAATCAACTGTGGAATCTCAATCGAGGCGCTGCGAGACCATTTTGGCGCTTATTACGATGATCCGTTGCCTGCGTTTCGGACGCATCGCGCCATCATCCAGGAAGCGGCAACTCGATTGATGATGGAGCGGCGCTTTGAAGATGACGGCACGGTTTTGATCCGCAGTGCGGATTTAGCTTCTCGGCAATAATTTATTTGTTTGAACGTACCGGCTCCGAACCAAGGTTCTTGAACATGTAGTGATAGCGAATGTCAATATGATCTATGCCCTCGTTCTCCCCGCCCAACACCTTTTTGTGAGACATATGATCATAAAAAACCGATATCGCATGACTGTCTAGAAACTTCGTCCCAAACTCGATGTTCAGCCGCGGCAGCACTCGATAACCAAAGCCACAGTCACTATCTTCATTGCACCCCTCTTTCGCTTTATGGAGCGGCCCGTTGTGAAGAGCTGCACTGATTCCCGCGCCAACAAATAAGTGCTTGGTTATGTCGTAGGTCAGATCATCGGCATATTGATTCGACAAGCTCATTTCATAGGTCAAACCGCCATATAGGACGCTTGT
>JAICEJ010000552.1 GCA_025924215.1 Candidatus Binatia bacterium | reverse complement strand
GACGCCGATCTCCGCCAGCTCGGCCATCTTAGCGTGGTAGGTTTCCATCGCACTTAGATAACCGCGTTGCGAATGTTCCTTGATGCCGGCGTACATCGGGATGCAGCCGACGCCTTCCGGAAGAAGCCGGATAAACTCCACTAATGATCCTGAGCTATAAGTGGGCTTTATCACCCCAACGATTCCGCGCCATGTGCCGGAAGCCATATGCACCTCGTCTAGCTCAGATTAAATGATCCGGATCGCGATACTATTCGAACCCCGCGAAGCAAACGCAAGTACGAGAACCCGAGAAAGGGGTCACCGGTCGTTGGCCCGTTGCCTTGCCTTTGTAGGTGCGGACCCAAATAAATTCTTCTGCGGGCGATTCACCGGGCGCCGGCATTGAACCCGGGGCGCTATTTCGATCGTGAGCCGTCGCTAACGAACGAGAGCCCTTGACAGGCCCTTGCGACTTGTACTCTAGTCCGGGGTTCACGGAGGTCGGGCCATGGCAAACGTAGATCCCAAACCGGAAACCATAAATAGACTGCGATTCGCCGTCGATGCTGGGTTCGCCATGCTCGCGGGTATGCAACTCGACTTGTTCACGCCGTTGAAGGCGGGGCCGATGACCGCCGAGGAGCTTGCCGCCGCGCTTGGTGTAAGCCCTGGCCGGTTGCGCCTTCTTCTCTATGTGCTCGTTGCGGCGGAACTCTTGACCGAGAAAGACGGACGTTTTTCGAACACGGATGAAGCCAACGAATACTTGGTCAAGGGCGAGCCTTCGTACATGGGCAATCGACACGCGGCCATCGCTATGCGGTGGCGGCAAAACTTCGGAACCGCCGAATCCATCCGCAGCGGAGCGCCAAGCGGAAAGCTGGATTTCTCTACGGCTTCACCCGAGGCACTGGAAACCTTCCTGCGCAACATAAACGCGAGTGCAGCCCCATCGGCGCGTGCTTTGGTTAAATGCGCCGACTTCTCATCGATCAAAACGCTGTTGGATGTCGGCTGCGGAGGTGGCGGGATGAGCATAACGATTACTAAGTTATGCCCGCACATTACAGCGACAGCCGTTGACCTTGCATCCGTGACATCGATCGCTGAGAAGATCGTCTTCGAGGAAGGAGCAGCGGAGCGAGTCAAAGTCGTCGCGGCCGATGCTGTGAAGGGTCCGTTACCGGGAAATTACGATGCCGCCGTTCTCAAAGCGGTTCTTCAGGTGCTTTCTGCGCAAGACGCACGCCGCGCCATCCAGAATGTGTACGACGTACTAAATCCCGGCGGCAAACTCTTCATCATTGGTCAGGTTCTTGACGATTCTCGCCGCTCTCCATTGGATGCGGTCGGATTCAATTTAGCGTTTATAAACTTTTTCGATTCCGGCGAGTCTTACACTGACAGTGAACACCGAGACTGGCTCACGGCCGCAGGTTTCGTCGATATCAAGCGTTTTCCGCTGACTGACGCCGGGAGTCTCATGACGGCTCGCAGACCATGACGTAGGGAGAATCACGCCGGTTCCAGCGGGGGTGAGGTTTGAGGTCATGTCTTGCGTTGCGACAACACAATTATTTGAGCGCCTGACAACGCTTTCTTAATCACTCGCTCGCATCTTCAGCGCAACGGCTGGGATCTCACGCGAGAGCTTGTAGAATCTCTTAGCGTTTTCTCCAAGTATCATGGCTTTGTGCTGATCGTTGATATCTTTCCGTCGAGAATTTCATTGATCTCATGCAATGCGTCTTCCATCGCGATTTCGTGCTGAAAGTCCGACGCAAACACGCAGCCTTCGGACCGATCCTATCGATGACGTAGGACAACGCGCTTTCGTTTCCCTCGCAGCCGACGAAAAATCTGTCGCTGCGGAAGTAATCGATGGTGGGCTTCTCGCAACACAGCTCGCCGTACTCGCCATCTCTTCTACGCCAATTCCTTGGCGGCCTCGAAGCGCCGAGCAATTATAGCCTTTCAACCCTGATTGCGCGGTAGGGAGCAAGGGATACGTTTTTATTGATTGATTGATGGGACAACGATCGGTGTGTTAGAAGTGGCTGCGTTAATTGGTAGAGGCGAATTGCGCAGATCCATCGGCATGCACTCTCTTTCTCTGTGTGCAGGGAGGGCAATCCCCATGTTCGCTGCAAAATTCTGGATCCATGTTGCGAGGAGGTATCTATGAGAGTGGGTTTCATTGGCCTCGGAACCATGGGTTCCAGCATGGCGCTCAACTTGCGCGCGGCAGGCTACGACATGGTTGTCCACGACATCCGGCGCGAGGCGGGCGCGCCGCATTTGCAGACCGGCGCGTCGTGGGCCGATTCGGTGCGCAAGGTGGCCGAGGCAGCCGACGTCGTCTTCACGTCGCTGCCGGGGCCCCGCGAAGTCGAACAGGTGGCGCTTGCGGCGGATGGATTACTCGTCGGCATGAGTCGCGAAACGGCGTGGTTCGACCTCTCGACCAACTCGCCGACAGTGGTGCGGCACCTGCACGACCTCTTCAACGCAAAAGATGTCGCGATGCTCGATTCCCCGGTAAGCGGCGGTCCGGCCGGCGCCAGGAGCGGTAAGCTGGCGCTGTGGGTCAGCGGCGACGAGACCGTGTTCAACCGTTACAAGCCAGTGCTCGACGCGATTGGAGATCAGGCGACGTACGTTGGGCCTATTGGTGCCGGCACGGTGGCAAAGCTCGTACACAACACCGCGGGCTACGCGATCCTTGCCGCGCTCGCCGAAGTGTTTACTCTCGGCGTCAAAGCCGGAGTCGAGCCTCTCGCACTGTGGCAAGCGATCCGTCAAGGGGCGTTCGGCCGCAGTCGAACCTTCGATCGACTCGCCGACCAGTTTTTGCCCGGCCAATTCGATCCCGCCGCGTTTGCCCTGAAACTCGCTCACAAAGACATCACGCTCGCGACCGAACTAGGTCGCGAGTTAAATGTCCCGCTGCGCATCGCCTCGCTCGTTCATGGGGAGCTGACCGAAGCGCTCAACCGTGGTTGGGCCGAGCGCGATTCGCGCATCTTCATGCTGCTGCAGGAGGAGCGTGCCGGCGTGAACATCGCGGTGCCCGCGGACAAGATTCAGGAAGTGCTCGCGCGCGGCTGACGGAAAGCGTTTGCCCGTCGCACAAGTCGTAAAGATCGGCCCTTGGCGAATAGGAGCACGGCTCATGTGGAGTCAGATCTTGCGTCGCGACAACAGAATCATTCGATCGCCTGACAACCCACTCTTTAAACACTCCGCTCGGACCTTCATTGCAAAGCGAAAATCTCTCACACCAGAGGTTGTAGAGTCTCTTGGCGTTTTCTCCTAGTATCATGGCTTTCCGCTTTTTCGTTGATATCCTCCTTCCGTTTTAGAGTTTCATTGATCTCATCCAATGCGTCTTCCATCGCGGTTTCGTACGGAAAATCCGACGCAAACACGCGCCGCCTTCTGTCGGTCGTTCAACCGTTC
>JAICEJ010000551.1 GCA_025924215.1 Candidatus Binatia bacterium | reverse complement strand
TGAGATGGGAAGTCTGTGCCTGGCTCATTTAGGCAACATTGGTCATCTTCTCACTGCTGAGCAGGAGAAGGTGCTGCAGCGGGTCGATGTCATGATGGTGCCTATCGATGCGATGACCAACTTGGGCTTTGACGATATTCTGAAGGTAATCGAGCAGGTGAAGCCGCCTATCGTGATTCCGATGCATTTCGATGTTGTCAGGCAGGGAGAGCTATTTGCCGGTTTTGCCAAAGAGCATTACCCGGTGAAAAGATTCTCCGAGTCGCAATTGATCTTGAGCCGAGCGATGCTCCCCAAATCCACCGAAGTATTCGTCCTGGCGCACCCGCGCGCGGTATCGTTAGGTGAGTAATAGCGCATGGAAGAAACATTTCCCGAGACTTTGCCGGCCGTTTGCTGTTTGCAGGGCGGTTACCTATACTCATGCGTGATTTGCGAGGCTGAAGTCCATTGAACAAAAAAGAAGTTGATTTTTTCCGCGACTTGCTGAACCAGAGGATGCAGGAACTTAGGTCGGAGGCCGGCAAGACCGTTGACGACATGGATGAGGACGAAAACTTTCCCGATCCAAGCGATCGCGCTTCCATGGAATCCAATCGAAATTCGATCCTAAGAATACGCGATCGCGAGCGAAAGCTGATTTTCAAGATCCAGGAGGCTTTGCAACGACTGGAAGCCGGTGAATTCGGCATCTGTGAAGAGTGCGGCGAAAAGATCGGCATGGAACGCCTCAAGGCTCGCCCGGTGACGACCCTCTGTATCGATTGCAAGGCCAACCAAGAAATCGCCGAGAGAAAAGCCAAACGGATCTGAAATTGATTCGCTAAATATGAAAATTAGAAAAGCAGTTATCCCCGTAGCCGGCTTGGGCACGCGCTTTCTACCGGCAACGAAAACCGTGCCTAAGGAACTTTTGCCGATCATAGACATTCCTTCGATTCAGTACGTGGTTCAGGAAGCAGTTGATGCCGGCATCCAAGAAATCATCTTTGTAACCGGCCGTGGCAAGGATGGCATCGAGGATCATTTTGACGAGGCGCCGGAGTTGGAGCAGATCCTCGCGGACCGTGGCCAGACGGCAACCGTGGATATGCTTCGACGGATCGCTGAGATGACCGAGGTCGTTTCTGTTCGACAAAAGAAACCACTGGGCTTGGGTCACGCGGTTCTTTGCGCTCGCGACTTGGTCGGAGACGAGCCTTTCGCGGTCATGCTAGCCGATGATCTTATCGATGCCGAGACCCCCGGCATCCGGCAACTGGTCGAGATTTTCACCGAAACCGAGGAGTCGGTTGTTGCCCTGATGAAAGTTCCGCGCGAGGAAGTTCATCAATACGGCGTCATCAAAGGTACAGAGGTAAAGCCTCGCCTCTACGCGGTCGAGGGCACTGTGGAAAAACCTGCCGCAAAAGAGGCGCCTTCCCAACTGGCGATCATCGGCCGTTACGTGCTGCGCCCGGAGATTTTTTCTATCCTGCAGAATCTTCCACCGGGAAGAGGCGGCGAAATTCAGCTTACCGACGGATTAGCCCGTCTGGTTCAGCAGCGAAAAATCTTTGGTTGCGAGTTTACCGGAGAGCGATACGATATCGGCGACAAGTTTGGCTTTGTTCGAGCGACTGTGGCCTATGCATTGAAACGAAAAGACCTAAAGGATAAATTAGTCGAGTATTTGAAATCGTTGAAAGATTAATCTGGGGCCGTAGCTCAGTTGGGAGAGCGCTAGAATCGCACTCTAGAGGTCGTGGGTTCGACCCCCATCGGCTCCACCAAATCGCAAAAGGGGCGGGTAATCACCCGCCCCTTTTTTGTGCATTTCGATAGCATGAGCGAGTTAAAACAGCGCGGAAGGTGAAATGTTCTTAGCCGACGCGGCTAATGCTTCGCAGCGGCTTTTTCTTCTTTGATTAAATCGTGGATCATGCGCGGCACGCCACCGCAGCTGAAGCAGCGGGGGAGCTGGTAATTGGTTTCGCCTTCGGGGTAGCGCATGAATCGCTTATAGAAGGGCTTTTCAGTACCCACATAGTCGTCGTAGTAAAAGGCCAGTTTGCCGCACTCGCTGCATTGTAAATACTTTGCCATGCCAGTTCCTAATGATCCTAACCGCCGAAGCTCCCGGAAACCTGTTGCCGGCCGCCGTTCTCGGTATAGGCTTCCTCTCTGTAAAGGCCGAGCGCTTGCATCACGGGTGTGTCTTGGACCGAGAACAGAATCACTTCCTCTTTGCTTTCATTGGCGAATTCATGCCATGCCCACGGCGGCACAACAAAAAAATCGCCGCGTTCCCAGTCAAAGCGCTGACCATTGATGACCGCATGACCGCGCCCTTCAAAGACGTGATACACCGCGCTATTGACTTGACGATGCGCTTGGGTATGAACGCCCGGTCGAATAAGCTGAACACAACAACTCATGGTCGGCAGGGTCGGCCCACCGGTGTTAGGGTTTAAGTACTCGAAGCAGACGTCATCGAACGGACTGGCTGGACCTTCGCCGATACGTTTAAGGGCGTCGTAAGTGGGTTCCCATTTGTAGTTCAATAGTGGAGAACGGGTTGCAGGCGGATTCTCCCAAGTGGGTTTTAAGTGGGCGCCGCCATATTTCTGCTCCGATCCGTTCACCTGGGTAACCGGATGCTTGTGCTGCGGGTAAGGCTCGAAGAAGATGCCGTCCAAGTCGTTGACCAAAGGAAGATCGAGACCATCCATCCAGATCATCGCTTGATCAGATTCATTGCCGTGATCGTGCCAGCTCCAGTTGGGAGTCAGCACCAAATCGCCACGGCTCATGACACACTTGTCGCCATCGACATTGGTGAACGAGCGACTGCCCTCGATGATAAAGCGGATTGCCGATGCCGAATGACGATGGCACGGCGCAATTTCTCCCGGAAGCACAATCTGCACTGCCCCCCACAAGGTATGCGTGGCGGCATACTTACCTTCTAAGCCGGGGTTCACAAAAGCCAAAACTCGCCTCTCTCCGCCGCGTTCGATCGGCACAAGGTCGCCCGCGCGATAGGCCATCCGTCGCAGATCGGACCACTTCCAAAGATAAGGCAGGACCTTGGTTTGCGGTTCCGGCGGTAACAATTTGGCCGTCACCTTCCACAGCGGTATGAGATGTTTGGCCTCTGCTTCCTGGTAGAAACTTTCTATTTGATTTGGCTTAGCGGCACTCATAGAGGCCCCCTCTTTACATGTTGGAAAGAATACTCATGAATACTCCACAGGTCAATGACTGCCCGGGGCGTGGTCGAATCTGTTGCACGGCTTCTAAAAGGCCTTTAGAATCGAATTCAGTTTCCATCAGCAGTCTAAAACAGTTTACAACCCGACTATTTCATGGAAGGGAGAATAGATTATGGCGGTGAGGCTTTTTCAATCACAAACTTCGATGTTTTGCGAAAAGGTTCGCGTTGTTTTTGCAATGAAGAAAGTTC
>JAICEJ010000550.1 GCA_025924215.1 Candidatus Binatia bacterium | reverse complement strand
TGCGGTGCTGTTCTCGAGCTATAGTTCTCAGATGAACCTAACCTGCAAGAAAGATCGCCTAGCATTAGATAACACTGGTTACGATCTGAAACTCACCCGGTTTTCAATCTAGCTTCCGCTTGACCTTTCGTTTGTTCTTCCGCCTTAGCTTGCAAAGCGCGCCAGATCTTTGGCGGCGTTAACGGCAGATCCTGAATTCTAACGCCCACCGCGCGCGAAACCGCATTGGCAATCGCCGACGCCACAGGCAGCAAGCCGCCCTCGCCGATGCCCTTCGATCCAAACGGTCCAGGGCCGTTGCCATTCTCAAGTAGAATAGTATGCAAACCATCCGGCAGATCGCGGAAGGTCGGCACCCGATAATCCACCAGATTACCATTCAACAACTGACCATCTTCGTAAACCATCTCTTCCATCAGCGAGTGGCCAATGCCGAACATCACGGCGCCTTCGTCTTGGCCAATGCACTGATCGGGGTTGATCGCCTTGCCTGTGTCGCAGACCGAAACATAGTTGAGCAGGTGTACGACGCCGGTTTCGGGATCTACCTCGAGATCAACGCCGCCCCAGCCTATCTCCCAAAACGTGGCCGTGGAGCCCAAGACCGCCTTTTTGCTTCGTTTGTCTTTATACAACCCTTTGGCGATGATCTCTCCGGCTTTGCTGCCGAAGAAATCGACGATGACCTTGCTATAACTGATGCTTTGGCCGTTCTGCGAGTGGATTTCGCCATTCTGAATAAACAGATCTTCAGGCTTCTGCTTGAGAACTTTGCCGGCGCATTGAAAAAGTTGACGTTTGGCATCCTGCGCCGCGCGCTGCACCGCTAGGCCCATCACCACCATTGAGCTACTCGCGCTGGTGGAAATGTCATAAGGAGTCACATCAGTATCGAGTTGGGCAACCGTAATCTGGTCGAGGCTGAGGCCGAGCTCCTCGGCCACGACTTGACTCAGTGCGGTGCGCGGGCCCTGTCCAACCTCGACCGTTCCGGTTAATAGAACGACGCTGCCATCGGACGACATTTTCACTGTGGCGCCGGCGACCTTATAAGTGCCGCCCCCATCTTTGATGCAGCAGCTAAGTCCTTTGGCTCGATTGGGTTTAGTGTCGCGCTCCTGCCATTTGATGGTTTCGGCGACTCTGCGCAGCCCCTCCTCGAGATCGCAATCCACCGGCGTATCGCCAGCGGTGTAGAGATCTCCCTTCTTGAGCAAGTTCTTCAAGCGAAACTCGAGCGGGTCAATGCCCAGGCGGTCGGCGATCATGTCCATTTGCGATTCATACGCCCAGGTTACTTGCAACGCGCCAAAGCCGCGGAAAGCGCCTGCGGGAACCGTGTTGGTATAGACTCCATGCGCCTCAACTTTGGCATGGGGAATCTTGTAAGGACCGAGCGAACGATAACCCGCTTTTTGCGTAACCCGCGGCCCCGCGTCGGCGTATGCGCCGGTGTCCATAAAAATCTGACACTCGCGCGCCAATAATCGTCCCTCTTTGGTAACCGCGGTTTTGACGGTGACGCGAGCCGGATGCCGCGTCACAGTTTTAAAACTTTCATTCACCGAGAGCGCGAGCTTTACCGGCCGCCGAGTTTTCCAAGTCAAGGCCGCGGCAATTGGCTCTGCTTTGACATACAATTTGCCGCCATACCCGCCGCCGACGTACGGCACGATGACACGGATACGGCTAAGCGGCAGGCGAAAAATTCCCGACAAATGATCGCGCAGCGTGAAGGGATCCTGGCACGAGGCCCATACAGTCAGCTTTTCGCCGTCGTAACTGGCGATACTGATATGCGCTTCGAGAGAGTAATGCTGTACTTTTTGAAAGCGGAAGGTGTCTTCGAAAACGTGATCGGCGTGCGCGAAAGCTTTATCGACATCGCCCCGGCCGAAGCCCAGGTAATAACAGATGTTGGTGCCGTTGAATCTCGGTGGCGCTCCATAAGTCGATCCGCGCAGTTCCGCTCGCGCGACATCGCCTTCATGCACTTGAATTGCTCCGGGCGCTGTCGCTTCCTCGATGTTGGTTACCTTAGGCACCTCTTCGTACTCGACTTCGATAAGATCCAAAGCGGCTTCGGCAATTGCCGGATCCTCGGCCATCACCGCGGCGACCGGATCGCCGACGTATCTGACCTTATCCACGGCGACAATCGACTGATCTTTATACGTTGCGCCGTATTTGTAATTGAATTCTTTAATATCGTCGCGCGTCAGGGTGGCGATTACCCCAGGCAATTCTCTGGCTTTAGCCGCATCCACCTTGAGCAAGCGAGCATGGGCCACGGGGCTGCGAAGTATCTTGGCGTAACCCATCGCCGGCAGCTCGATGTCTCCGGTGTAAACGGCCTTGCCCGTCACCTTTTCGATACCATCGACGCGATGAGCGTCTTTACCCGCGATGGTAAAGGTTTGTGTGTAGTTCATGATCGGAAATTAAACAGGCCACGGCGTTGATTGCACGTGCCTCGACATTTACTTGCGGATTTTTGGACTATCTTTTACCGGAAAATAGAGATCGCAGTAGGGACAATGGAAGTTCATACCGGAACCCAGCATGTGCGGATTGACAACAAAGGTTTTCTTACACGTCGGACACGTCACTTCAACCGCTTGGCCCATGATTCCTCCTCAATAAACTGGATGATGAATTTACTCTAAGTAACCAAATTACGCCCAGTAAGTCGTCCGATCCATCGGGATATGCTGCAAGACTTCTCCGGGCACGTATTCCTCCAGCTTGATGCGGGCCATGGCTTCGTCGGGACATTTGGAGACCGGTGAGAACGGCCGATCCAGGGGCTTGGTCGCATCGACGATCATGCCCGAGGTTTTGATCTCGTCCAATAATGAAGGATCCAAGAAATTGCCGCGGAACAACGGCTGCAGGATACTGATCTGCTTGTGTGGCTGCACCCGGGTGGCAATCGCCCAGAGGATATCGGTGGGATTAAACACATCGATATCATCGTCAAACACGAACACGTTCTTGGTGTGGTCGAAAGTCAATGCAGCGGCGGCGGCGCGACCCGGATCGCCTTCGGACATCTTCTTCATGGAAATAAAGACATTGTAGTGCGCGTGCCGGCCCTGCTTACAGACCGCGGTCACACCGGGAACGGCTTCGCGGCAACGGCGCAGATAGGCGCCTTCGCGTGGCAGATCCATCCACGGCTTATCGCCTTCCGGTGTGATGACCGACTGGTACATCGCGCCGTTACGATAATTGATCGCGCGGACTTCATAGTCTACGCAAGTAGTATAACGTTGCGGACCTAGATAGCCGGGCGCTTCGCCGAACGGACCTTCGACAACCCGCTTGCCGGGCTTCAATACGCCTTCGATAACGATTTCGGCATCGGCTGGAATAAGCAAATCTTCGCCAAAGGTTTCCGAAGCTACCAAACGCAAGGGCTCACCGAGATAGCCGCCGATAACATC
>JAICEJ010000549.1 GCA_025924215.1 Candidatus Binatia bacterium | reverse complement strand
GTTCTATGCCGGCAACAGCCATGCTTAGGTTAGCTCGCGAATAATCCGGGGCCGGCCCACCACAGCCGGTAAAGTTCGGCGGGCGATTCGTTGAACCCGCATGCTCATATTCAGTATACCGGAGAAAACACCAGAATAAAGATGATAGAGCCCTTTACGTGGTTCTCAGTTCCCCTCACGCCTGGCTTTTAGAGCCGGTTCGCTTCCTGATCTGATAAGTTCTTGTCGCCTACTGAAAACCGAGCGAGAGACCTTCCACTTCAACGAAAGGACAAGCGCGAATGTAACATTCGGTTGGTGAGCAGAGTGACCCCAAGTCAAGGAGAAAAGGTTCGGAGACTCAGATGCTTGGCATCAGGTTGCCGCGATTTCAGAAATTTCACTGGGAGATTGCCTGCTTATTATGGCCCATAAATTCGGCGAAGAGTCTCGCCATTTCGGGAGCCTTCTCGTCCCATTCCTCGCGCGGGCTTAAGTCCATGTCATAATGTTTCGGGAAAAGAATATGTACTTGGGCGTTAGGAAGGATCTGACCCAAGAGCTCACCGGTCTTTTGAGAGTGTGTGTTGTCATTACCAGGGATTACGAGGGCCGGCGCCTCAAGTGATCTGAGCTCTGCCTCGCCTGCGCCGATAACCGGCAGGTCGGCGCCGCGGACGAAGTACTCGCGCCAATGCGCCATGACGCTGACGAATTGAGAAGACTCCATGTTCATTAGCCGCTTGCGGTTTTCCGGCCTTGCTTCGATCCGCTCTTTCCAGTGTTCCATCTCACAAACGGCGGCCATTCCGCCCTCCTGCGCCGCGCTGATGTACTGGCCGTAATATTCTTGCGCCAAACGTTCACACGCGAAGCGGCCGCCGGTTACGCGCCACAATAAGAGACCCCGAACTGCGTCGGGATGGCGCAAAGCAAAAAGAAGCGAAGTGCGGCAACCGGAAGAGCTGCCGCCGATGAAGGCGGGAAGCGCGCCAAGTTGCGATAGCAATTCGTGAAAATCATCGGCCCAGATCTCATACTCCGAGTCCTCACCGGCGATCACCACATCGGAGGCGCCGCAGTTTCGCCGGTCGAGAATGAGAACACGGAATCCTCGGTCGGCTACATGCTTGGCCAGCGGTTCAATCGCGCTCATGTCGCGGCGCCCGCCCGGTGAGAGCGCTACCCACGGTCCGTGACCACCGAGAACTTTATAATTGATATGGGCACCGCGTACATTAGCGAATGGCATAATTCCTCCAAACCTGACAATCAGTAATAATATTTGCCCACGGTGTCTTCAGGATCATTTTGAACCAAATCTCACGAAGCCAATCGGACCGAATAGTCATCATTTTAGAATCTCGCGCAGCTTGGCTATTAAAGTCGGATCCAGCTTGAAAAACCTTGCGACAGTTTTTTCCACTTCTTCCGGCGATACCGGGTCGAGGTCCAGTTGGGATTTCTTTGCATCGGCCAGAAACTCCGGATCCTTCATAGTGTCCATAAATGCCTTTTGCAATATTTTCACGCGATCCTTCGGCGTACCCGGCGGCAACGAGTACGGCCTGGTTATGGAATTCGGGTCGTGCACCGCCGCCTGCAACAAGGTCCGGGCCTCGTCAGTTTTAGCGAGGTTGACCGCCAGAGGTACTTTGGGAAGCTCGGGATGTGGTTTAGCGACGAGTTGAAGCACAAGATTAGTATCGCCGGTTTCGAGGCCCTTGCGCCAGATCACCTTAATCGATTCCCATTGCCAACAGCCGCCGGCAATCTCGCCGCTCTCAGCCGCAAGCCGAATATCCGCCGTCCCCTTGTAACCTGGGATTGGTTGAACCGGCAAACCTAGCACCTCTTTGAGAACTCTCGCCATGCCATAGGAGGCGTCTCCTGGTCCTACACCGCCGAGCTTGACCGGCTGCTTTGCCGCCTGCCATTGCTCGATGCTGCCAATACCGCTGGCTTTGGTCAAAGCGCAGGCACCGGTATCTTGCACAGGTACTCCAAGCCACTCGAGCTTGCGTGCATCAAACTCGATTCCCGGCGCGCCCAAGACCTGGTTCAAAATCTGAAAACCGTGAAAGTTGCCAATCGTAAGCCCATCAGGTTTCGCCACTCTGTAGACATGGTTTGCTGCAACGATACTTCCTGCCCCTGTCATGTTCTCCACGACCATGGATGGATTGCCGGGAATATGTTTCCCCATGTGGCGGGCGATGGCTCGGGAATAGGTATCGAAGCCCCCACCGGCCGAAAAACCGACGACGATCCGGATCGCTTTCCC
Organism: Candidatus Binatia bacterium; assembly: GCA_025924215.1. GTDB lineage: Bacteria > Desulfobacterota > Binatia > UBA9968 > UBA9968 > WHTF01. The sequence continues at coordinate 1,185 of JAICEJ010000549.1, read as the reverse complement.
TTCAAATGCGGATTCCGCGCCGAAAAGCTCGTTCTTATTAGCTGTCAGAATTAGAATGGCAGCAAATACTAGAAGGGTTTTGAAACTCATCATGAGCCTCCTGAACAGTCTCGCATCACTTAATTGGCGTCGGTCGTGTTGGGGACGCAAAACAATTATTCCAATAGGCTGTCTCAGCTACGAATGCCCTTAAGTCGGCCATCCACGTTTCGAAAGATCGACAGGATTGCCGTCGGGATCATAGAGCCGCGCCTCGACCTCCCGGTTCTCCGGCCTTTTCTCAATCTTGGATGTAGCGCCCATCTGCTCGCTGATCGGTCGCAGTGCGTCCACGTCATCCACCTGGAAGCCAAAATGGTAAAAACCTTCCTTAAGATACGGCCCTTCCGTCTCGCGCTCAGGCTCCAGCGGCAAAATCGCCAGGTTGACGTGACCATCTGAAAGGTAGGTTCCGGTTCCACGGCCTGGCACAACTTTTAGGCCAAAGACCGTGGTATAAAACTTGACGAGACGAGCTACGTCCTTGGTGGTAATTGCGATATGGCGAATGCGCGACATAGATTTAGCCTCCAACCGAAATTGTAGAAGATCTTTTCTCGAGCTGCTGATGACTTTGCTGTCATCCGAAAATCCAGCCCTATCTCCATCGTGAGATACCATAGGTCCAATGAATGACAAGCGTCAAGCCGATTGGCCGAAATCTCCAGCGTGTTTGGCAAGCCATGTTAGAGTTAAAAGCGACAATGGGCGGGAGAAAAACAGAGCAGAGATCAAGGACGCTTGGGCAGAACACAATTGCCATCGACTCATTACTGGCCTCAGCCTTACGTGCCATTATGCAGCTTGCCTTCATGCTGAGTTGCACGCTGGACTCAAGATTGGTTCGTTAATCCTTACCGCTGGCAGTGCTACTGCCCGTGCGGTGATTCGCGCCTAGTTCTCATAAGTTTTCCTTGGTGCTGAGACGATCATTTGATAAAGATTCCTTTGATCAACCGACTACACGGAGGTACGTATGAACAAGTCTTATCGCGGCACGTGGTCGTTGTTAGTACTGTCCCTGGCATTTTGTTCCACCGCGGCGGCAGAGGATTTCTACAGCGGCAAAACAATTCGCCTGATCGTCGCGACCACGCCGGGTGGAGGATTCGATGCTTACTCTCGCATGCTCGCCCGTCACATGGG
>JAICEJ010000548.1 GCA_025924215.1 Candidatus Binatia bacterium | reverse complement strand
GCTGGAAGTCTAGGAGGTAAACCGAGAAGGCCCGTTTGTTATCGCCCAGAGACTTGCACCGGCTGCAAACCTTGTCGATGAAGCTGCTTTTCTCCAACCGCGCGCGATCTTTGTTCGCGATTCCGCCCATATGAATGCGCCGCTCATTATTGGCGCTGCGGCTTACTTGTTTCATTACCGATATTTCTATAATGACTTGTCTGGACCTCACAGCGGCCCACAGGCGCGATTATTCGGAGAGGGACATGAAGATACTCCTTCTTTCGATGCCCGACTCCTCTGAGCATACACCGACCGTTAGCATGCGCATGCCTAAGGCGCACTCAGTTCGCTCGCAGGAAATATCGACCGCACCAGCGGATAGCTGTTGCCGATCTCATTTTGGTTGTTGAGAGCACCGAAACCAGATGTATTTCGGCGGCGGGCTGATTGTCGGCAATCCCACCGACACCCGCGAGTCAGTTGAAGCTAATTTTGAATTCGCACGGGCCAGTCGATATATCGAAGTTATTTTTCAGGAATTTCGCGGCAGCCATGAACCCGAGCAATCGCATGCAATAGTCATCCACTAAAATTTTAACATCGCGCGAATTTACATTTTCAATGAATTCACGTTGGCCAACCTGCTTTTCATCGAGTACAAGTGCCCGATCGAGCAAGCACTTTAATTCCCCTGTTCATTCTTTAAGAGCTCAGACCAACGGACAACTTTTAAGGGGATTTATGTTCGGCACCCCGAGGACGCCATCGTAAGAGCCAATGCTCGATGGCTTCCGCCGCCACGAAAAGAATCAGAACGAAGACCATGATGAGAAATATGAGCCCCATGGTCAGCGCTGCGTTATAAGTGCTCTGCGCAAACTGGAGCAGGTAACCGAGACCTCGAGTCGCTGCAACAAACTCCCCAACGACGGCACCCGTGAAAGCAAAACCGACAGCCACTTTGAGACTGCCGAGCACCCAGGCAGTGACGGACGGAATATAGACTTCTCGGAGCAAGATCATACGTCCGCCCCCAAGTGTGCGTACTCGATCGACCAAAAGCTGATGGACATCCTTGATTCCGCTATACACCGCGAAAAACATCAGCACTGCGACGAGAACGACCGCAAGGGCGATCTTGGAAGGAAGTTCGATGCCAAGCCAGATTACGAATAACGGCGCCAGGATAACCCGTGGGATGGCGTTTAAAAGCATCATGACCGGCTCGAGGACGTCGGCGACAAATGGAATCAGCGCGGCGGCAAAACCAAAGAAGACGCCAAGCACTAGCCCGATCACTAGTCCGGCCAAGGCGGCAGTGAAGGTCGCTTCCAAATGGCTGAGAATCGTTCCCTCGGTAAACAGGGAAATGACCACTCGTAAGATCTGACTCGGAGCCGGAGCATAAAAGGGGTCTATGGTTCCGAACTGCGCCAATGCCTCCCATAAAACCGTGAGCACCAGTAATGAAAGGAGACGACGCACCCAGATCTTTTCTATGTAGGGTTTCATTTTGCGTCCCTAAACTTGCGGTGAGCTCATAGCGTCGGACATGTCATTCCATAGCCTCTCAAGCAGCGGGACAAAACTAGGATGCCTGCGACTGGCGAAGATATCCCGAGGACGAGGAATGGAGACTTCATACGAGGTTTGGACTCGCGCCCTTGGACCTTGCGAAAGCAAATACACCGTATCGGAGACAGTCAACGCTTCTTCAAGATCATGGGTCACCAACAGCACGCTAAGGTGCTCGCGCTCTACCCAGTTTAGCAGTTCCTGAGTGATTCGCGTTCGAACAATCGCATCCAAAGCGGCGAAGGGCTCGTCCATGAGCAGCAATTTTGGCTTTAAGGCGAGCACCTGGGCGATAGCGACGCGCTTTCTTTGCCCGCCCGATAGTTCGTGGGGGAAACGCCGGCCAAAACCGTCAAGTGAGAGTCGATTCAGCCAGCCGTCGGCCTCGATTAGCGCCGTGGTTTTCGAAACCTTTCGAATGCGGAGACCCAGTGCGACATTTTCACGGACAGTCCGCCAGGGCAAGAGCGCATCGTCTTGAAACAGAAACCCGACCGACTCTTGGCCATCGGTTAAATCGACACGCCCCGAGTGAGGCGTGAGCAGGCCAGTTATTGCCCGCAAGATGCTTGTCTTGCCGGACCCGGACGGCCCGACGAGACTGACGAATTTGCCTCGGGGGACTTCGAGGCTAACTCCTTCCAGTACGGGTTCTTCGCCATAACCTAAAGCAAGATCGAAGACGCGAAGCACTTAATTTCCGACTATGGATAGATCGAGCAAGGCTTTGTAATCGACAGATGAAGCCAGCAGACCTGCGCTTGTATGCGCTTCAGCTACGCGATTAGTGGCAGAGGGATCGATTCTGACGTTATCAGGATAGAGAGATTTGCGGTAACGCTCGAGAATCGTCACCAGCCGGTCCCGGTTAGCGCCGGTGATTAGCTCCTTGGGCAGCGCAGCCACAGCTTGTTTCGTAGGTATGTTGCGCGTGTCCTGCAGTCCCTTGGCGAGCGCGCGGGTAAGGCGACCCATCTCCTCGCGGCGTTTGTCGCGTTCTTCGACGCGCACGGCAACACCCATAAATTCGTATGGCCCGCCAAGATAACGGTTTGCTTCCTCGATCTCCATTATGTTGGCGATCACTCCACCACCGGCGCCGGTGACTAGCGTCAATGCCGGCTCTTGCACCATACCCGCAGCGACCTGTCCGAGCCTCAACGCATCGTAAAGATTGGGACCAAGAGTCGCGAAACGAACTCGGTCGGGATCGGCACCCGCACGCTTCATAAGGTGAATGACTAAGATATGGTCCGCATTGCCCAAGCCCGAGATCCCCACGGTACGGTTCTCGAGATCCTTAAGGCTCCGTATCTCTTTTGCTGTCTTCGGACCGGTTGCGAGGGCGAAGAGCGGCAATCTCCCAGTCGAGGCGAAGCGGGCTATTTTGGCGCCGTGGGCAAAAGCCTGAAGCGCAACATCAAAAGACGTCCCCGCATAATCCACCGCGCCACCGACTAGCGCCTGCATGGCGACATTGCCGCCGCGGGTATATACCAGCCGCACATCGAGTCCTTCCTCCGCGAAATGGCCGCGCGCCCGCGTCACCTCATAGGGAACGACACATAGCAATTGACCACAAAAAGCGAGCAGGACTTGACGGCCTTGACCGTAGGCATTTCTCTTCGAGACGAACATGATGCCGCTGGCTAGGCCCGCCAGCTGTTTCAAGACGGTGCGTCGATTGATTTGCTTATCGCTGCCGGGTAATTCAGGTTCGCTCGAAAAATCGGGGGTCAACTTTTCACAGCAATCCATTGTGGCCTCCTTGGACGAGCTCTCAAGCCCCGCACACGCTTATCTTTCAGTTGAAGTACTATACAGCGAAGAGGTCTTTAAAATACAACAAAGAAGCGAAAAGAGAAATAAACCTGTAAACAGTTTGGCGTCAAATCAGCCG
>JAICEJ010000547.1 GCA_025924215.1 Candidatus Binatia bacterium | reverse complement strand
GGCGAACGTCATACCCGCGCGGCGAAACGCGCCCATGCTTGCTTCTGCGGCACGCGCCGATGTCGGGGTACAATGCTGGGAGAACGGATTTAACTCCGCCGCTTATACTCCGATGCTGCCAGGAAGAGCTGTCTTGAAAGATTCGTACTCGCGCTGAGCTCATTCGCAGGTCGAGCTTCTAGCGGCCCAAACTGATTCCATCATGATTGAGCAGCTGAGCTCTTCAATCGACCATTTGTTTCCGCGCGGCGAAGGAACTGATTGGAAGGCCTTTGTGGCCCTTAGGGCGCAAAAATAACCCGGTCGATCGAAGCAGCCGTGATTACGGTGGTATTGCTTTGGAACAAAATCGAATGAGCTGGCCCTACCCCACCTCTGAACGATCAGCTGCTTGATCTGTGGCACCGCCCCGCAATAAGACACTTGGCCTTATGAGCTGTCCGTTTCACTGACAAGAGCAGAATCTCAATTCAACAGCCACGTCATTCTAGGCTGCTTTGAAACTGGCTTTTCCAGAGCACCGCTCTAGTCGTTTTTGTCGATAAAACTTACCTGGATAGGCTTAATTAGATCGGCTCCGCTTAAATCCGTAGTTCTGAACTCCCAGAACCGGCGAAATTCTTGGTGTTAGGATTCAACGATTGGAATACCTCAAACAGTATTTTTGTTCAGGGAACCCAATATGCTAGACTTTGTACCGGGTAACGCAGTGGCTAAACCTTTTCTCTCCGCACTTCTTCTGTTCTTCTCGGTTTCGTGCGCAACGATCCGCACCGAAGCTCCGGAGCGCCGCCAAGAATCCAGCAGATTCATCGAGGGTTTCGAGTCGAGCTCTACTAGTTTTGAGCGCCTGGCGGAAATTCAAGATCGCGCTAAACCCATTGAGAATAGCTTCTCGCTAACCTTCGGGCCGCAACTCTTAAATGTAAAGGCTTCCTATCTTGAAAAAGCCGAATCGACCCCCGCAATAACCGTCGACTCACCTCAGCCTAGCCTGCGGCGTTATCTGAAGTTACTGGGATCGACTTCGTTCGGCGGCACCAATCTGAGCGGCGAGGGCGAGCTGACCTACGGCTCGGGGAATACTGTCCCTGGCGACTGTGACTGTCTGGATTGGCCCCGGATGATGCGGTTGGGAATAAAATCCCGCTGGCAAGGGTTTCGTTATGGGGCTGATTTCAAATCAGTAGAAAAAGGATTTGTTACGCTTTCGGGAAGCCAAAGCGCCGAACAACGCGACGAGGGCCAGCTTTGGGGAGAATACAATCTCGGTCTTTTCAATCTGCGCGGTTCGGTCGCTGAGTCCTGGGAAGAGCTTTCAGATGCAAATCGCCATCGCGTCACTAGGGCGGCGACAACCGCCGTGCAATTGAACCGATCGGCGTGGAGCGGAACCCTAACATCAAGCTATGGACTGGTGGAGCAAGGCCCGGATTTGAATCAGGAGACGACAGTCTTCAGCAATAGACTTGCTGGCTTATACCGTCCCTTTAGCGTGTTATCTCTAGGTCCGAGTATCGGTATAAAACATGAGTGGGATACCGTTACTGGTTATCGGACGGAATCCCCTATGACCGAATTTGCTATCGTTTACACGCCATTCCAGGATAAATTCAGGTTGACAGGCGGCACCTCACTCACCAGAACCTTCAACCGATATGCTCTAACGGACGTTATGATTATTGGCACCCGAGCCATCATGGACTGGAAGATGGGCAACTTTCTCGGACGCGACGACACGCTCTCGTTTAATGTCAATTACAACCGCCAGCGCGATCTGATTGCGACGGGCAACTCCTTTGACCATCTCTCCGGCATCCTACAGTTAAAAATCAGCGGATTTTAAAAGCTACACGCTGTTGGATCTGCAGCATCGGTATCTCGCATTACGACACTGTCGAGTCGCGCCTTTCGCAGACATTGCCGCAGGGCATCGGTGGAAAATAATCAGCATGGTTTCCGGTGCATCCACGCTCGTTGTTCGGCTGCGAATAAGCGGGTGAACTCTAGCGTATCTCGCGAGCATACGGCATTGAGAAATAGATTGCGACCATCGTTAGAGTCCCCAGAATACTCATCGAAGTAGCCGCCCAGCGGGCCCCGATCAAGGTTGACAGCGCGCCTATGAGCATCGCCCCGACAACCAGCACGACCTGAGTCATGTGAAATATCGCCATGGTTCGGCCGCGAAATTCGGCAGGTGAATAGGCTTGAATGACCGTTTGCACAAGCGCATGAGAGGTAACGTGGCATAGTCCAATCAGAGCCATTACCGCGAGCGACAGCGCAAACGAGGATGACGCCGCGAAGATAACGACGAGCACGCCGTAAATTCCCACCCCGCCAATCATAACAATGCCTCTCGGCATCCGATCGCCCAACGAGGCTATGAGCACCGAGCTGAACAAGGCACCCAAGCCCATCGAAGTAAGGAGCAGTCCTTGGCCCTTCGCGCCAACGACGAGTATGTCTCGCGCAAAAACAGGAAGCAGCGTGCTGAATGGGATCAGTAACAGCGAAGCAAATGTGACAACCAATAGACCGGTGCGAACCTCATGATTTCGCCAGCTGAACTTCCATCCCTCGATGACGCTCTGGCCGAAAGACTCGCCGCCATGTGTGTGACCAGCGATGCCAGCAGATAAGCGCTGCTCGGCTCGAAGCTTCAAAGTCCAAAAAGTGGCGAGAAAGAAAAATACCGCCTGTACACTATACGATCCGGCGGTGCCAAAAACCGCAATCAGAACGCCCGCCACAGCGGGCCCGCCGGTTCGCGCGACATTGAAAACTATCGCATTGAGGCCGATAGCATTAATCAGAGATCCTGGCGGCACTGCATCCGAAATCATTGAAGCCCGGGAGGGCTGCTGGAATGTTTGGACAGTCGCCAGACCGATCGAGGTTGCATAGACGTGCCATGCCTGAATCTCCCCCGTAACGATCAACATGGCGACTGCGGCATACAACAGTCCATCCACGATCTGCGCAACCAGTACCTGCTTCTTGCGAGAGTAAAGATCGGCCGTGCTGCCGGCTATCGGCGATAACAAAAGGATCGGCAGGGCTTGAACGCCGCGCACGAGACCGAGCTGAAACGATGAATTCGTCAATTCATAGATCAGCCAACCACGGGCAACCGAATCCATCCATGTCGCCATGGAGGCAAACACCTGGCCATACCAAATCAGACGGAACTCGCGGTACCGCAATGATTCGAGCGCGCGCAATGCCAGCAACGCTTTGATCGGGTGTCGCAAAGGCCGTGCGCTCGAGGCGTCGACAGTTTCCCCAATCGGCGCTTGTGCTCTTTTTTCGCCCGACGGATTCAGTAGGAGACCTCCAAGCTGGGCGAAGTACGATAAGCTGTTGTCAGAGTCTTCGCGCCAAACCGAAGCTATCACGCTCAAATACGAGACGTCTAGTTGACCAGGTTCAGTCAAACAGTCCAAGTGGCATTGGCCGCAAACCG
>JAICEJ010000546.1 GCA_025924215.1 Candidatus Binatia bacterium | reverse complement strand
TCTGTATGGGAACAAATGAATTGAGAAAATTCCCGACCTAGAGCCTGGACAAGAAGCCAAGCGACGGCTTTCGACAATGACGGCAGGATAGATCCCAGTTTCCTGCCCTTTCGACGGACGAAGCTGAGGATGGGGAATTTGTACGGCGCTACTTTAAGAGCCGATGGCTAAGAGGGTTATCCGCGCCTATGCTTCCAGCTCAGCGGAACTCGGAAAGTGTAACTACGTCGCCCAGTGTGGGGAACGCTGAACATCCTAAAACGACAACTATCAAAATGCCGGTAAGCGGTCTAACTTCCAATCCAAATCTAAGCCAATGAAATTCTAAGAGACTATGAGAAGTCAGAGGGCGCATCTAGATAACTCTGGGCCCATGAGCTGGAAACAGTCGCGGAATTTAAAGCGAGAGCGAAAGCAGTAAGCTTACACTATACGGAAAAGTAAAATTTAGAACCAAATAAGGCTATGCAAGTGCAGGAATTACTACCGCACCAAAGATTCGCAGTATAAAAGGCTCTCAAGAAGAGCTGATGTTTGAGGCAATCCAACAGTCATTTTTCAGGTCGCGGGTGGGCGTCCTTATACTCCTTCATGTATTCATCCAGCAAGAAGTCCGCTTCCTCTTTCGAGATGATCCCATGAGTGCGGGCATGCGATATCGACGAGTATCTAATTTTCTCCTGAATTTCTTGTTTATTCATAGGTTCCTCCTATGTTGGATTCTTCTTAGCCGCACAAGATCACTTCCTCATAAACGAATCAACAAGTTTGCGGGGAAAATCTTAAAAATTGTCCGGAAGTCATCGGTTCTGGATTTTGGCATTCCTTGGAAGTTTTAGGCAGTTCGACTGGCACGAAAGCACGAAGACGGTCAGACCAATCATTACAGATACGCCATAAAATCATCAGAGAAGGATTAACCCGTTAGCGAAAGCTCGCTCGGCTTTCGCTACTGATGGCACTGGGAGTGAACCTCAGCGAACCAAATGGATTGGGACAATGAATTATTTTGCAGCTTTGAAGTAGAGATGAGCGCCGTGAGTTAAGCTTTGCTCCAATGGCTTAGCCTCGGCGACACGGCTCCAGAGAGTGGCGGAGCACGGGGATGGTCCATAGGTGCTTATCCAGTTTATCAGCGGACTCGATGCATTCGATGGCTTGAGAAATTCTACGGTATGTTGACCGGTAGAAAAACTTAAACCCTCGGCTCCAAGTTCTGTTCGGATAATCGGCTTGCCACTCTGCCCCAGCACCGCGCTATACCAGCGGTCAACTTGCGACAGCTCATCGACGGCTATCGTGACGGTGTCGACTCCAACGGCGCCGTTGTTGTGGTCGAACTGTTGGGGAATGCGCTCATTACGCGGTGTTACGTCCTGGATCAGAAACGGCGCGACACCCCGATGTGAACTCGTCGCCAGAGAAAGTATCCATTTTAATTCGTAACCATCGGGACGAGTACGAGACCAGGGCACCGGGTCATTTATCGCAACTCCGGCTTCGCGCAGCTTCAGAGTATCGCCCTGGAGATCATCGGTCTGCATGCAATAATCGACCAACCGTTCGCCTTTTTGTAACGGCTGCCACCAGCGATGATCGATCGCTTCACGATAAAATGCGATCACCTCGAGATAAGATCCATCGGCAAACGAGATCAGCACGTTGTGGCTGCCCACAGGATGCTTACCGCCGGGAACTACTGTGAAGCCTAACTGTTCGTAGTCATTGGCCGCCTGCTGCAGATCTTTCACGACAATGACCAGATGATCAATTCCCAGAAACATAGTTTCAAGCTCGCTGATTAATGAAAGGCCGGCGCTACTTCTTCAAGGAAACGCTTCGTTTGTCCGGTCTGGTCCCATGAAGTCATTCTCAAGGTGATGTGATCAATGCCCGCGTCGAAATAAGCTTTAAGCTCTTCGATGCACTGCTTCGGAGTGCCTGCGGTGGTGAAGCCTTCGACGAACTTCATGCTGAAGTTCGACGTATAGTACTTGTCGAGAAAGGCTTTACTTTCATTTAGCGCTACCTGGCGGTCTTCCTTGATGTTGATGTTATGGTAGAGCGAGCTGCCGATCTTGGACGGATCGCGGCCTTCTTCCTTGGCCATCTCGAGTATCCGGGTCCATTGAGATTTAAATTCTTCGGGAGTGACTTTGTTGGTCATCCACCCGTCGGCAAATTTTGCCACGCGTCGTAAACCGCGTTCCACCGCGGGTGACGGCGCGCTGGCGCCGTCTTTCCAGGTCAGGCCGGTGGGATTGCTAGCAATCCAGATCGGCACTGGGTTTTGTACCGGGCGCGGTTGAATCGTTACGCCTTCGAATTCATAGAACCGCCCCTTGTGCGAGGCGTTTTCTTCGTGGAAGAGCTTGCGCAGGATGGTGATGCCCTCTTCTAATCGGCCAACGCGCTCAGTGTCCTTGATGCCCATCACCCGGTGCTCGAGAGCTTGCGCCGGGCTCTGCTCGTTGGGACCGCCCAAACATACGGCCAGCCAGGCGCGGCCGGCTGAAATGACATCCAAACTGGCCCATTGCTGCGCAAGCAAAGCCGGATGACGCTGCGGAAACGTCGCCATACAGCCGACGGCTAAGCGAACTCTTTTCGTGACAACGGCGAGAGCTGACAATAGCGTAATCGATTCCAATCGAGGTTTTGCCAGCAAGCTGTCACCCACCCATACAGCATCGAATGCGCCCGAGTCCTCGCCGCGTCTTGCCATCTCGAAAAGTTCCGGGACAGTCACGGCGCCGATAATGACGCCGCGGTTCGCCAGAGTTAAACCGAATGAGGCCATAATCCGAATCTCCTTCTGACTTTCCATAGCATATGCCCTCACCCTTCCGAAACCAATGCGGTGATTGGTAGCAATTATTTTGTTATGCTGGCTTACTTCCAAGTGGAGGGGAAACAATGACGGCCACCTTCAGAAGCTATCTAGAAGCATTGAAGATCAACGGCGAGTTGCTCGAGATTACCACGGCCACCGATGCGCGTGACATTGCCGCGTTGGTGCCGCAGTCCGAACAAGCAATTTTGTTTCAAAGCGTGCGCGGCTACTCGATGCCGGTGGCGTCCGGGTTATTACAGTCGCGCAACCGGTTAGCTCTGGCCATGGGAGTTCCGTACGAAAAGATCGAAAGCAAGCTGCGCGCAGCCATGGAGCATCCGATTGCACCACAACGAGTACAGCGCGGAGCCGTGAAGGAAGTGGTTCGCACCGGTACGGACGTCAACCTGTTCGAGCTTCCGGTGCCGGTGTTTTCTATTATGGACGGCGGGCCCATGATCACGGGCGGTGTTGTGATTGGTGAGGACCCGGAATTCGGCATGAACGCGGGAGTATACCGGTTAATGCTAAAGGAAAGAGATATTACCGGCATCGACATTGTAACGCCCAATAATCTGCGAAGGTTTGCCGAGCGGGCGCTGCAGCAAAAAAAGCCGCTGCCGATATCGATCTCTAT
>JAICEJ010000545.1 GCA_025924215.1 Candidatus Binatia bacterium | reverse complement strand
TAGCAAGCCCCCCAGAGTCTCGAATTATTAGCAGAGATATTCTTCCTCCTGCAACTTGCATGCAGCGCCGGCAAGGACAATAGTGTCGCAGAAGAAGGAGCATCGTCGCATGCAGTATCGGTATCTGGCCAACAAGCGATTGAAAGTATCCGCCATCGGTTATGGCTGTCCAACATTTCAAGGAAAGCTCAGCGCCGCGGATGAAAGGCGAGACATCGATGTGCTCCATCGGGCCATCGATCTGGGCATCAACTTTATCGACACAGCCGATCACAACAACGGTAACAATGAAGAACTCTTAGCCAAAGCCCTCAAAGGCAAGCGCGATCAGGTCGTGCTTGCGTCGAAGTTCGGCAATTTGCGCGGGCAGCCCTGGGCAAAAGGACGCGACGTCAATGCTAGCGCCGAGTATGTGTCGGTGGCCTGTGAAGCCTCCTTGCGACGGCTGCAGATGGAAACCATTGATCTTTACTATTTGCATCGCGTCGATCCGCAGGTTCCGATCGAAGAAACCATCAGCGCCATGGTTCGGTTAATCGAGCAAGGAAAGATTCGCCATATAGGACTGAGCGAAGCCGGACCGCAAACGATTCGCCGAGCCCATGCGGTTCATCCAATTGCCGCTCTGCAAAGCGAGTATTCTCTGTGGACTCGCGATTATGAGACCGACACGATTCCAGTTGTTAAGGAGCTCGGTATCGGTTTTGTTTCATACTACGCACTTGGCCGGGGCTTTTTCGCGGGCGCAGTCAAGAGAGTGTCGGACTTAGACCCGAAAGATAGCCGGCGCAAAGCGCCGCGGTTCCGCGAGGAGAATTTCCAACACAATGCTCGCTTGCTCAGTCGTCTACTACAAATTGCCGATGCGAAGAAATGCACCTTGGCACAGCTATCTCTCGCATGGATTCTGCATCAGGGAGATATTTTCGTGCCGATCCCGGGGACGCGCCGGATCGCGCATCTAGAAGAAAATGCTGCTGCGGCAGAGATCGTATTAACGTCCGATGAAATAGCTGAAATCGACAAGCTGTTCCCGCGAAAAGGCGCCGCTAGCGGCGCGCGTCATGATTATGATCGCTCGAAAGAACTGAACATCTGAAAGGATTATTAAAGCAGTTCAACGTTCAACGTAGAAAGGCTCCTTTCGCGACTCTATTCGGCGCATGGGCAGCCGCCCGGCGGCTGGCTTTTCACAACTCTGCAAGAGAGAGAAGCTGTCCTGAGATCTAATCAGGATTAAGGCGTTGAACGTTGAACCTTTGAACTGTTGAACGATCTAGATCAGACAGATTCCGGTACTGCCATGACCTCGCCGCATCTGCAGGTTCTAAATTCTTTGCTGCCAAAGAATTTATCGTACGCTTTGGAGACCGGGTCGTCGGCATAGTCCTTCACGGTGAACGTTTCTTCGTGGAGCAAAGCATCGCATTTCTGGCAGTACCAGTGAAAGCGGTCAGTCTCGCTCTCGCGCCTCTTCCGTTCTGAAATCAACGCAAAGGCATCGGCGGCAAATCGGGGAGAATGCGGCGTGCCGGCAGGTGTGTAGATCATCGCTCCTTCCGGGATCACGGCAACTTCTTCTTTGCCCTCCGGCGTACGGTAATGTAATCGCATTTCACCTTTGATCATGTACATTGTTTCGTCACTCGGATTGATGTGAAACTCACTACGGTACTCCCGGCCGCGCGCGATGAAGACCAACGTGTCCGGATGCTGCCAAAGAACTCTAACGCGTTGGCCGCTTTCCGACAGCTGCCGCGTCTGCTCAAGTAAATTCACAATCGGCATCTTCTCCATTGGTGTTCTCCTTTGGCGGCGGTCAGAGAAAATATCATAGGCCTATCGCCGGCTTGATACAATTTGCAACCGCATACAGTCAAACTGGTGTTGAGTGCTGCGAAACGGCTGAAGCAGATTTCGAACCGAGTCTTTGCATTACATCCACGAAGGCGTCAAACTGATAAAACTTTTTACTGCTCGAATTATTGTGCAACGCCTTTGGAATTTTAGAACCCTGCGCTCGCTCAGACATCGTAACTTCCGTCTGCTCATGGAAGGCGCCTTGATCTCGAGTTCCGGCGATTTTATGCAGAACATCGCCCAGAGCTGGCTCGTCTGGGAGTTGACGCGTTCGCCGGTCGCGCTCGGGGTGATCGCTTTTTTCGATACCCTTCCCCGCCTGCTGGTTGGGGCGGTCGGTGGCGCGATTGCGGACCGCTTCGATCGTCGCCGAGTCCTGCAAGTTACTCAAGCGCTGGCGATGATGCAGGCGATTATCTACTGGCTCGCGGTGGAGTTCGAATTCATTGAGTTTTGGCACATAGCAGGCCTGGCGTTCTTTTTAGGAGTGGTCAATACGATTAATCAGACGGCGCGGCAGTCGCTGGTCAATAGCCTGGTGCCGAAGGAGGAGTTGCTCAATGCCATCGGCCTGCAATCATCGGTTTTCAATTTCTCCAAAATTTTAGGGCCCTCCGTCGGAGGTGTGATTATCTCATTCATCGGCGTAGCCGGCTGTTTTTTGATCAATGCGTTGAGCTTCGTCGCGCTTCTGTTCAATCTTTATCTAATGGATCTGCCGGCGTGGGAAAAGCGCCGAGATAAGCAAAGCTTGTTGGAGGACATCGGAGAAGGGTTCCGGTATGTCAGGGACAATCGTCGAATCCTCTACATCGTCGGTATCTCTTATGTGGTGGCTCTGTTCGGTGCGCCGTATAATCGTTTTGTCCCGGTGTTTGCCACCAACATACTACAAGTCGGGCCGACCGGATTCGGGCTCCTGATGGCTGCGCCTGGACTTGGTGCAACCGTAGCATCGTTGAGTCTTGCTACGGTGAAGAAGCTGCGCGTTGGCGTTCACGCGATCTGTTACTGTGTTCTGGGGTTTGCGTTTTCCCTGATTTTGTTCGCCTTTTCTCAGTCATTTGTCTTGTCACTGATTTTTCTAGCGATGGTAGGTTTTAGCCAAATAGCCGAACGCGCCCTGTCCAACACGGCTATACAAGTCGCCACGCCGTCGCATCTGCTCGGACGAGTCTTAAGTTTGTTCTTTATGGATCGCGGCTTGTGGTCTCTGGGCAGTGTTATTATCGGTACAGCCGCCTCGGTGATCGGCGTCAATTGGAGTTTTGGCGTTTGCGGCGCCGTCTGCGCGATCGCCGCATCCGCACTGCTGTTCGTCACCCGCAGAGGGCCGGCGTCTAACGTGCAGTCTCCTCAGCCCTGATGCGACACATCGGCGGCATCAGGTGTTAAAAGAACCAGGGTGCTCTCTTCTCATCCGATAACGGAGGGGAGGGGAAGAGCGATCGCCAGCGTTTATGCGACGATGGGTTCGCGCAGCGGGATATGGCTTGGAATTTTCGGGACGCGTGTGCGCGGTTGGCCGTTGACGCCGGCATTGCCTGCTCCCAGGAGAAGCATTCTGCCGGTTCCGGTGTTGCAGAGTTGATAAGATTCTCCGGATTTTAACAG
>JAICEJ010000544.1 GCA_025924215.1 Candidatus Binatia bacterium | reverse complement strand
GATCGAGACACTCAGGACAAAATCGTCCGCGTAGCCGTTCGGAGCGTTTTCGCCATTGATGGCGAGCAATATAGTGCGTTCTTCGCTTTTGTTTGTGCGACCGACAGTCATGTCTTCGCCGGATTCATCAGCTCCAAGACTTCCCATAAGACCTCCTCGGATCACTTTACTGATCCGTTATTGCAGACCTCAAATGAAAAGCTCCTCGTCAAACAGGCGGGCTACTAACGAGTCGGTTTCTATAATCGAAGTATTGAGTTGTCAACTTTTTTCTATGCGACACTGCATCGGATAACATAACCAATAAACCTAAGTAGATTTCATTGCAGTGTCGGATTCAGAATGCGCCGTTACATGACCAGACAGACTGGAATAGGTTTACTTGATCACCCTGTCCGCTCGCGCTAGCACGTTCGGCGGAATGGTGAGGCCGATCTGCTTCGCCGTTTTAAGATTGATCACCAACTCGAATTTCGTCGGCTGCTCGACAGGGAGATCAGCGGGTTTCGCGCCTTTAACGATTTTGTCAACGTACAAAGCAAGGCGCCTGAAAGAGTCCGAAAGATTTGGACCGTAGGTCATCAATCCGCCCGCGTCGGCAAATTCACTCCACCCGCCGAGGCTGGCCAAGCGCTGGTTCGCGGCAAATTCCGCGATTTCCTTTCGATGAGCCAGCATCAGCGCATCGGGGAAGGTGATAAGACCGTTGGCGCGCTGTTTAATCAGGGCGCTAAAGGCGCCGGCGAAATCATCGGCAAGCTGCGCCGTGTGACGCTGCACGCTGACACTCATAATGTTAGCCGCGGCCTGGGTCTCTGCGAACTCGACCGATTCACCGGCATGATTTGGGTTGGCTAGTACGCCGATGCGGGTAGTCGCGGGCACCGCCTCTTTGAGCAACTCGACCCGTTTGCCGGCGAGGACAGATGCAAAAAATGTCATGCCAGTCGCGTTCCCCCCGGGGCGCGCCAGACTGTTAACGATTCCGGCTTCGACGGGATCACCGCTGGTGCCGAAAACAACCGGGGTACTCTTGACGATTTTGGCAACGACTGGAGCCAGTGGTCCCATTGGAACGATGACATCGATTCTGAGGTCAAGCAGTTCAGCGACGAATTCCGGAATACGGTCGCGCTTTTCCTCGACATAGCGGTAGTCGATCAAAAGGTTTTGCCCTTCGGTATAGCCAAAATCACGCAGGCCTTGACGAAGAGCGTCGAGCTGCGGTGATTTGCCGGGGGAAATAATTCCTACCCTTGGAATCTTTGGGGTCGGCTGCGCATTGACTGCGCCAAAAGAGGCAAGGGTGAAGATTATCATTGCTGCGAAAAAAATCTTTTTATTCATGATTTCTCACGAACCGAGATCAGGAATACGACAATCACCTGAACGAACTCGCGCTCTCTCATTTGATCACCCTGTCTGCCCGCGCTAACACGTTCGCTGGAATCGTCACGCCAATCTGCTTGGCCGTTTTCAAATTGATGACCAGCTCGAATTTGGTTGGCTGCTCCACCGGTAATTCACCTGGGTTCGCCCCTTTGAGTATTTTATCCACATAGGTGGCGGAGCGGCGGTACAAATCCGCGATCAGGGGCCCGTAGGCCATGAGGCCGCCTTCCTCAGCAAATTGTTTGGTAGGGTACATTCCCGGCAGCCGGTACTTAAGCGCTAGTTCGACGATCCGGCGCGAGTTAAAAGTGATCATCGGCGACAGGATCACCAGCAGAGCGGTTTCACCAGCCTTGTTCATCTGAGCGAATGCAAGCTCAAAATCATTGGCTGACTGAACTTCTACGGGATGTAAACGCAGGGAAAATGCCTTTGCCGCCTCTTGTGTTTCCTTGTAGCCGGCGCCGGCTTCAAAGTCCTGTGGACTCTGCAGGGCCGCGATACGCGTGGTTTTTGGAAATGTCTCGGTGAGGAGTTCCACCCGCTTACCGCTCAAATCGACCGAGAGTACTGTAAGACCGGTGACATTTCGGCCCGGCTTGGCCAGGCTGGCGGCCAGGCCACTTTCCAAAGGATTACCGCTGGTCATGACAATCGGTATCGTCTTCGTCACTCTCCGAGCCGCAATGGCGCTAACCGATGCCGTCGTGACAATAACATCGACTTTGTCGCTTACTAATTCGGCAGCGAGTTGGGGCAGTCGATCGTTATTGCCTTCGGCATAGCGGTACTCAAAAAGGATGTTCTTGCCTTCCGTGTATCCACGTTCTCGCAGACCCTGTTTGAATGCCTCCAAGTGGGGCTGGTTTTTAGAGCCGATGAAAAGAACTCCTATGCGGGGAATTTTCTTCTGCTGCGCCTCTGCCACAACGCCACACATTACAAAAGTAAGAACGAGGGCAACAATCCCCACCAAATTTCGATTTTGGATTTTAGATTTCCGATTGTCGGACAAAGAAGCCAGCAATCGCATCCAAGATCGTTCAATCATGCTCTTTTCCTCGATCTAAAATCGGCAATCGAAAATCTAAAAATCATTTTATGACTTTGTCCGCGCGCGCCAGCACATGTGGCGGGATCGTCAGGCCGATCTGTTTGGCGGCTTGGAGATTGATGACGAGCTCGAACTTCGTCGCCTGCTCAATAGGCAAATCAGCGGGCTTGGCGCCCTTCAGGATCTTGTGCACGTACACGGCGGCGCGGCGGTGTAAGTCCACTACGTTCACCGCATAGGACATAAGCGCCCCGGCTTTCACATCTTCTCGTTCGAAATAGATCACCGGAAGGCGAGTGCTCACCGCCAGGTCCGCAACCTTTTTTCGGTGACGATTGCCAATGGAGCCCGTAACGAACCAGAGTGCTCCGTCGGCCCGCTCCCTAACTGCAGCTTGGAATGCGGTCTCAATATCTTTGGGACTTAGGATGTCTAAGTATTGAAGCTGCACCCCGAACGCTCCTGCGGCAAGCTCCACTTCTCTTAAAGTTTGCGCGTTTCCCGGCCTGGTCGACGTTCCGAAGAGGGCCACGCGGGAGAGCTTCGGAGCGATCTCCTTCAAAAGCTCCAGCTGCTTTCCGCTCAGCTCGGGAGCAAGTCTGGATAACCCCGTGATGTTTCCACCAGGTCGCGCCAAGCTGGCAACGAACCCGTTGCCGATCGGATCTGGGTCCTGCGCCATGACAACGGGGATCGTCGAAGTTGCTTCCTTGGCAGCACGCGTTACCAGGGGACCGGCCGTGACGATCAAGTCTACCTTGAGGTGCACTAGCTCGGTAGCAAGCGCCGGTAGGCGGTCACTTTTCCCCTCTGCAGATCGCCACTCGATGAGAATATTTTTGCCCTCCGTATATCCAAGCTCGTGCAGGCCTTGGCGGAATCCCTCGTTGGGTTCCGCGATAGCGGAAGGCGGGCTACCACTCAGGTATCCAATCCGGGGGAATATCGCCGGCTGCTGCGCCTGGGCCACAGCCCCACCCATCGCGAATGTGAAGACGAGAGCAATAATACCCACCAATTTTGGATTTTCGAT
>JAICEJ010000543.1 GCA_025924215.1 Candidatus Binatia bacterium | reverse complement strand
CTCCAACTCTGAAAGTAAAAAGCTGACGCAAGCAGCGTCCTGAACGTCAACGAGAAAGAGTGCAACCACACAATCTAGCAACGACCTCTGACACGGCGGTTACTTTTTTTCAGAATTACGGCTACCGCTTCGATTTCGATCAGCATCTCCGGTTCGGCCAATTGAACACCCATGATAAGGGTGCTCGGCGGCGCATGCGGCAGATATTTCTTACCCCTTCCCGGTAACGATCGGCGTGGCGAGCGTCGCAGGGATCGCGCGGCGACTCAAATGCGGATCACTGATTGCGAGTGCCGTCCGTAGTCCTTTATCCTAGGCCTGGTACTTCACCTCTCCGCCCACCAACGTCATCTCCACTTTGATATCCTTGATGCGCTCCGGTTGAATTTCAAATGGATCCTCCGTCAGGACCGCGATGTCGCCCAGCTTGCCAACCTCCAGTGTGCCTTTTTCGTTCTCCTCGAAACCCACCCACGACGCCGTCGTGGTGTGCATCGCGAAGGCTTCACTAACGCTGATTCTTTCCTCGGGCACCCACACATCGCCCCAGCGCATTTTGCGTGACGCGGCAGTGGCAATATCCCGTAGAGGATCGACCGGCCAATAGCCTGGCGAATCGGAGCCGCCCGCGATGATTACGCCGTTCTTCAAGAGCGTTCGAAATGGAAAAGCTTTGGTGAGCCGCTTCTCGCCGACGCAATCGAGGATGGCATCGCCGATGTAATAGGCAAAGGCAATATTTGGAATCGCGACGATGGCCGATCGTACCATTCGTTGCATGAGTTTCGGCGTGGCCAGCCAGTTGCCCATGTGTTCGATACGATGGCGATGATCCTTGCGCGGCGAATGCTCGATAGCGTTTTCATAAGCGTCCAGCGCCATATCGAACGCTTTGTCGCCGATGGCGTGAACGCAGCAGCGCAGGCCGGCATCGTGACATACCTGCACGGTATGATTCAGCTCGTCTTGCTGAATCCTTATAATGCCGTGGTTGTGCTCGTCGTTTTCATAAGGCTCGTGAAAACAAGCATTGCGTCCGGTAATCCCGCCGTCGATGCTCATCTTGACCCCCCCGATGCGCAGCCATTCGTTGCCGAAGCCGGTGATGAGACCGAGCTCGATCAGGCTCTTGGATTCGATCATCGACTCGATCACCCGCGGCAAGATACTCACCCGGGCATGCATGCGGCCTTCTTTGTAAAGCTCCTGATAAGCCCGCACCGGCTCGGCATAGCGGACGATGTCGTGAACGGTGGTCACGCCGCGTTGAAGACACTGATCCAATGCGAAGACAATTCCATCTTTCAATTGCAGATAATTAAATTCCGGGGCGACTTTTTTGACAATCAATTGCGCCCGCTCGTGCAATTCGCCGGTGGGCTCTCCGGTTTGCGGATCATGCCTGATGTGGCCTCCGGCGGGATCGGGAGTATCGCGCGTAATCTTCGCTGCCGCCAGAGCCGGTGTGTTAGCGATAGTGACATGCGCGCCGAAGGAAATGGAAAGCGGATTATCGGGCACTACGCGGTCAAGATCATGCCGGTTGGGAAAACGCTTGTCTTCAATACGGAAGTCTTGCATTGGACTGCCATGGGCGACGATCCACGAGCCCTTCGGAGCGCCGGCGGCGGCATTGGCAAGCCGCTGCAAAATATCAGCGACGGAGTTCACATCGACATAAAAATCGCGGCAATCCACCAGCTCCATTTCGGCGGTGCCTTTCTCTGAAAGATGAACGTGAGTATCCGTCAATCCAGGGATGGCAGTTCTGCCCTTGAGATCGAAAGATTCCGTGTCGGGTCCCGCCAGTCGTCGAATCTCGTCGGACGATCCAGTGGCAACGATGCGCCCGCCGGCACAAGCGAGCGCCTCACAGATCAAACCATCGCCGGCAAGAGTACGAATCTTGCCGCTGTGCAGAATCAAATCAGGATGCGGTGAATGCCGTGATTTCATCGAGAGCGATTCCTCCTGTAAACTGGAGCATCATTTAGCCATAGGTTGCTTCTAAATCGGAGTCAACAGTGTCTGATGTAGCGAAATTCGGCCTGAGCTACCGATTGATGGACGCAGCGCCGCTGGCTGTCGCCTAACCGATCGACATCTACTTTCTTCGAACAAAAAGCTGACGCATCAAATTTTCCCATTCGACTAGCTTCTTTTCGAGCTCATCGAGCGAGTATTTACTGTCAAGGTAGAGTTTCTCAAACTTCTGATCCAAGGATCCGGTGTCAGCTCGAGGCGACCAAAGCCCGCCTTTCATCATTAACTGCTGTCCCTCCTTGCCATGCAGGTAATCGAGAAAGAGCAAAGCCGCGTGTGGATGAGAGGCTTTGGACGATAAACCGGAATAGCCGACGGTGGTGACGACGGGATCGAGAGGACGCCATTGGATTGGCGCATTTTTTTGCTTCGCAACGGTCACATCGGCGTCGAAGATCGTGGGCGATAACGGAACTTCTCCGGATGCTACCAAGCCCGCCAAAGCCGCCCCGGACATATTTTGCACCGTTAACTCCTGTGCGGCCATTTTGTTCAGAAACTCACGGCCCAGCGTATCCAGGGTGCTGCCAACCCACCTGACGCCGGTGGATGTTCCGGCAATGGCCATTTTCCCCTTCCACTTCGGATCGAGCAGATCGTTTAGCGCCTTCGGCGCCTCGTTCGCAGCAATGAGGTTGGTGTTGAAGCCTAAACTATTATACGTCTCGCGATCGCCGAGATAGTAGAGCCCGCTTTTCCCTTTTACTTTGACAACGTCGGGGTAGTAACGCTCCTCTGGAGTAAAATACTCCTGAAACATGCCGTTCCGTTTCATCACCCCCATGGCTTCAGCGGTAGTTTCAATGACATCCACTAAAGAGCGAGTAGAACCAAACTCTGCCATTGCTCGGCTGAGCAGATTCTTTGAATCGCTGCGCCACTCTGAGACCTTGATGAAAGGATACTTCTTCTCGAATTCTTTGACGTAACTTCGAAACCAGGTATGGGAGTTGTAAAAGGTGAGCTGCCCTTCTCGCTTCGCTCCCTCGATGAGGATTTTTTCTCGATCCATACCTTGATAGAGGGCGATCTGTGCATCCGACAACGGCGCGCTCGCCGAAAATACGTTGACGGCCGCAAGTAAGCAGATGGCGGCGACAAGTAGAACCCCGGCTCGGCGATTGGCTCGCTTCAGGGACATGGTTGCCTCCCTCTAGAACTTACCTTTTTCTGATAAAAAGCCGTTGAATGAGATCTTCCCACTCGTCGAGCTTTTTTTCGTATTCATCCAAAGAGTATTTAGCTTCAAGATAGGTCTTCTTGAACTTCTGTGGCACCAGAGAGTCAACATCATCTCTGGGAGAGCTGAGACCCCCTTTCACCACCACCTGCTGACCTTCCTTGGAATGAAGATAGTCAATGAATAGCAGAGCGGCATGGGGATGCGGCGCCTTGGCGACCACGCTGGAGTAGCCGACGTTAGCCACCACCGGCTCCAT
>JAICEJ010000542.1 GCA_025924215.1 Candidatus Binatia bacterium | reverse complement strand
TGTCCTTTTGCTACTTTAGATCCTAAATCGAGTTGCCTTGGTCCAACCCGGAACCCGAAAGGGGTTATCAGCTTCAAACAGGCTTCAAGGAGATCGGAATTATCCGGATCTCAGCTGCTGGACGCTTCGCTCTCGACTTGCAGATATGACTCGGTTCTTGTAATAGCTGGGCCACGACACGTCACGATCCGCGCGCTTTTGGAGCAAAATATGAGACGCCGATGGCTATTTAATCTTGTGTTTATCACCTTGGCTCTTCTCTCCGGTTTAGGTGGCATCTCCAACGTTGCGGCGCAGTCACGGGAAACGGTCGCAGTAAAAACGCTCACCTTGGGAATGGTTTCGGAAACCTACCGGAAGAAATCGAAGAACACTTCCAGGACTTTGTGCGTTATGTGGCGCGCAAGCTTTCTTCCGGCCGTGAGATCGAGTCGAAGGTCGTCACGGCGGCAACGCCCGTTGAGTTCGCCAACCTTCTCAAGCAACGCAAAATCGATTTCTATATGGAAAGCGCCTATCCCACCTACGTGATCAATTCCGTACACGGAGCAGGCAAGCTACTGTTGCGCCGATGGAAAAGCGGCATGGCGGAGTATTACAGTGTGATTTTTACGAGAAGGAATAGCGGAATAAAACACCTGGGAGACTTGAAAGGCAAAAGCATCGTTTTCGAAGACCCCGGTTCGAGTTCCGGTTACTTGATGCCAAAGTTATTTCTTCAGCGGCGCGGATTAAAGCTCACCGAAAACGTGCGTTTCGATCCCAATAGCGCAGCGACCGATGTCGGTTATATTTTTGCCGGCTCGCAGGACCGACTCGTCGAGACGGTTCTTACCCAACAAGCAGCCGCCGGGGCTTTCAGCAACGACGATTTTAGCGCGCTCGATGACAAGAAAAAGAGTGAAGTCGCACAGCTTGCGCAAACCGACCGGTTACCGCGGCATTTGGTATCGGTGCGGAGCGATCTCGCACCGGCATTGGTCGCAAACCTCGAAAAGATTCTGCTCTCGATGGATGACGACGTGGAAGGTCGAAAAATTTTGCAAAAAACCGACGGCACCACCAAGTTCGACATGCTCCCGGGCGGAGAAGCGGCAATGCGCCGGAGACTTTTGGAAAGCTTTTACTCTCCACCTGCCAAGTAAAACCATCGAATGGCCCGCGGCAACGGACCACGTTGACTACAACCTCCGAGAGCGATATAGGGGCAGCCACCGCAAAAAACACACAAATCCGGGAGGGCTTTGAAATGAGAGTTGTCGCACTGATCCTTTTCGCCCTTTTCGTTTCTCCGTCTCCGGCCTGGGTGCAGACGCGCAAGCCGGCAAGCCTGAACGAGTTGGTGAGCTATATGGGCGCGGACCGCGAACAGATACTTTACGCGGGCGCCAAGGCCGAAGGAAAGTTGATGTGGTACACCTCACTGGCGGGCGGCTCTTACAAGGCGCTCATCGCAGCCTTCGAGGCGAAATATCCCGGGGTCAGGATCGTTGTCTACCGCGCCGGCGGCGCCGATTTGTATGTCCGGATAACCGAAGAGTACAAAGCCGGGCGAAACATTGTCGACACGATCGAAACGACCGAGGGCAATCTCATGTTCATGCGCGACTCTGGGCTGCTCCAGCCCTACAATTCGCCCGTGCTCAAAGCTTATCCTGACGATGCCAAGGAGGCGGCAGGAAAAGGGCTTTACTATTGGGCGCTCGCCCGTGAGTCGTACATCGGCTTTACTTACAACAAAACTCTCCTGCCGGCCGCGGCCGTGCCCAAGAACTTCGATGGTCTTCTCCATCCGGATCTTAAAGGCAAGATGGGCATGCCGCTCGGAGGAGCGTCGGGCAACCGGGCCATCGGCGCGATGATCAAGGCCAAAGGGGAAGAGTTCGTCAAAAAACTGAAGGATCAGCAGATCAAGCTTTACAGTCTCGATGCGCCAGCGCTGGTAAACGTGATTGCCTCCGGCGAAGTCGTTGCCTCGCCGGCGATTTTTCAGAGCCATACATGGCTCGCGGCGTCGAAAGGTGCGCCGGTCGAATGGCTGCCGATGGATCTTGTGCCCAACAACGTCGGCAGCGCGGCCATCGCGCTCAGGCCCCCCAGTCCGCATGGTGCGGTTCTCATGGCTGATTTTCTCCTGAGTCCGGACGGCCAAAAGGTCTTGGAAAAGTTTCGTTACGGCAGCGCGACGAAAGAGCAGCCGTTCAAACGCTGGCGGCCGGAGCACGGGCTCACCACGGAGAAGTACGAAAAGGACGTCGACCACTGGGAGAAGCTGTTGAAGCAGATCGGCTACAAATAGTCCCTCGAATATCCGTGAAGGTGAGCACGGCGCGCCGCTGAATCGCCGTTCGTTCAGCATTCAAGCTGTAATCTCTACTTCGACATTGCGCGTCACGGCTGAGCCTGGAGAAGTTCGCGCGCAGAGGCGGGTTGCGAAGTTTTTTACGGCGAAGCGTCTGATCGCCCGCTCGCCTCGTCAAAACCATAACTAATAAGCTAACCCTCCGGGCCCGGACACTTTCCAGTCCATCCATGCCCGCCTAGACCTCGGCACCCTCGCTGCCAGTCTCGGTATCGCGAAGTGTTGTGACCCGACCGCAAATTCGTTGCATTCGCCGCGGACGAGAAATAAGGTGACGTCCATGAGTGTGAAAGAAGTGAGGAGCGACCACGACTTCTTCGATCCGGCCTACGTCAAGCACTGGAGCGAAAGCATTAGCAGATATCGGCCGGAGCGGAAACGATTGTTCGAGGTATTTGCCGCCGAAGCCGCGCGGATAAAGAAAGGCGCATTATCGGTCTTCGAACTCGGCTGCGGACCGGGATTTCTCGCCGAAGCATTGCTGGCAACTTGCGAGATCGCGCGCTACACCCTGGTCGACTTCTCGCCTCAGATGCTGGACCTTAGCCGAAGTCGCCTGGCAAAGTTTCAAGACCGGACGGTTTTCATTCGGGCGGATTTCAAAAAAGCCGATTGGGCAGCGGGGATTGGCGCCGGCTTCGATCTCATCGTCTCGCTCCAAGCCGTGCACGAGCTTCGACACGCGAGCCGCATCCCGAACCTTTATGCTCAGCTTCACAGCCTGCTGCTTCCCGGAAGAACCATTTTGATTTGCGATCACGTCAATTCTTCCTCGCCCTCCGGTCAACGAGCCGCCCATTTCATGACGGTCGAAGAGCATTTGTCGACCTTCAAGAAAGCTGGTTTCATCAACGCAAGAGAAATCTGCCCCGCCGCAGACTTGAGCCTGATGGCGGCGGAGAAGCCTTAAGAAAAAAGGTGATTCGAAAAGTCGTCCCCGTCGTCTTTTTGTGAATGGTCAAGAGAAAATCCGGCCACTCAGAGCCGAAGATCTAACAGGTGCTGAAAAAAGGCTCTTGCAGGCTGCTCAAAAAGATCCAGATGCGAGGCGCGCGAAAATCGACGAGCGGAAGCGTACTTAAAGTACGTTGCAGCGACGCGATTGAGCGGCAACGAAGCATATGGGTCTTT
>JAICEJ010000541.1 GCA_025924215.1 Candidatus Binatia bacterium | reverse complement strand
GGGAAAGACTTCAATTCTTTACGATGTTAGCGCAGCCAGTCTGCATCCGGAGGTGAGATGATGTTCGATGTCATTCCAGTGGGCCGCAAGATACTCAAGGAAGGCGAGCGTTGCTACAGTTTCGCACTCCAACGTGGACGATCTGCGGGGGAGGTCCATACAAGAGCGCGCGGTCGTAAAAATCGATACCCTTGCTAAAGATCGTAAGCGCTTCGACTCTGCCGATCTCCCAAATCTCCGTATCGGTCGCAGTCAGAAGGTTGCGATCGAATAGATGCTAGGCTTCATGCTGGCGCCACCTCAGCCACCACATAACCGCAGAGGCAGGTTGACGTCGACAATAAATTTCACTTGCCAAGGGTGATCTCGCGATGCGCCACATGACGCGCGGCGTACTCGAGAGCGGCATCGATATCCGCTTTTTCCAGGTAGGGGAAATCCTTTAAAATTTCTTCCGGCGTCATTCCGCCAGCCAGCATTTCAAGCACATGGCTCACCGTGATCCGCATGCCGCGAATCGTCGGTTCACCTCCGCAGAGGTCCGGCTTGATTGTGATACGCTCGATCTTCATACGTGCAATTTACTGTAGCACCGAAGGAACGCAATCTGGCTCAGTGCGCATGAATAACCCGGGGTCGGATCAATCCTGACCTTAAATCTTAAATTCCGATCCGTTAAGGTAGGCCATGCGGTCGCTTCGGTCGCGAAAAATCACGCCCCGCACGATGACATGGTATAAAGCACCTTCGAACTCGACTCTTGGCTTGCGCGCCATCACCCGGCTTCTATCTCTAGTCAACCCGAGAAGCCATTAACTCATGGCGAATCCGGACTTCAACGCCCCGATAAGTCAATAATTCATGCCTGCCACCATCCACAATCAATGTTGCACGGCAATACCTGACCCCGCGTCGATTCCTCTCGGGTGCTCCCGAGAAGTCGATCGACAAAATCACATGACACTAGGTCAGATCGAAATCGGACCCGCGCCATGGTGCTTTGAGGAGCAGACATGACCGACTAATCGCTGCAATAAGACTTACCGCAGGCTACGAAGAATCGAATAATCCACCACATCGTTTACGGATACGCTTTTTTCTCCTTCACCGCGTGCATAGGGACTGTCCATTGCCTTCTTCAATCGGTCTTCGGGCATTATCAGATTGTCCAACATGACTTCTGTGATTTCATTATACGAATTCTCGGCAATTTTACTGTTGACCTTGAAGCTTTGCTGAATGTATTCGATCGTGCCTCGGCGATCCTGCTTTATGCGACGGAACGAATCGAGCATTGCCTTCAGGGTGCCACGGATCCTTTCCGGCCGGCTGCGGAGCCTGTCCCTACTGGTCGCCAAGCCGTTAAACGGCGCCTCGACAACGTCGCCTGTTTTCGCCAGCACTTTGAACCCCTGCAGCACCATTTCTCCGGTGAACGGCGGGCTCAGCACCGAAGCCTCCAGCGAACTCTGCTGGAGCCCTATCATGCTGACGGTGGTGCTTCCGGTCTGAATGAAGGTAATTTTTTTGACGTCCACGCCATTTTGCGTAAGCATCCAAACCGCCGCATTGTGGCTTTCGGAGCCGATACGGGAGACTCCGACCTTTTTTCCTTCCAGTTCTCTAAGCCGATTGATCGAAGTCCCTGTCACCAGTGAGAACAGCGGTGCTTTGTATAGCACGGCTACAACTTTCAGCGGCAGCCCCTTGCGGATCGCATCGATCGCCGTACCGACACCTGACATAAAATCCAGCTCGCCTGCTACGACCCCGGCAACCTGCAAATTACTCCGGATCTGGATGATTTCAGCCTTCAAACCTTCCTTTTCGAAAAAGCCTTTATCCTGCGCGAAATAGAAGGGCATGAGGACGACATTTCTAACCGAAAGGCCGATTCTCACCGTATCCTGACCGCTAGCGGAAGCAGGCCCGAAGGCCGCCAACGCGAGCGATATCAAAAGTAGAATTACTTTCACAACTCACTCCAACTTGTTTAGTCTCAAACCGACATTATTTTTACGGCTCGTCAATGCACAGAAAGAGGTCCCTCAGAGTGACTGGTTTGGCCAGCACCCCTTGCTCGCCCGCGTAGCGGATCAGCGTATCCAACACCGTCTCGTTCCCTCTGATGCCGTACCTCCAGGGATCCGCGCCCATTAGCGCGCGCTGCTCTTCCCATACCTGGCGATTCCAGGCGAAATTCGAATAGGTGGCATCGGCATCATCGCGCAGAGCCAGCTGTTTGGCCTGATAGCAGGCGTCGAACAGCTCTTGTGCGGCGGCCGGATACTTATCCAAATAAGTCTGCTGAAAGGTAATCGCATGGCTGATTGGAAAAATCTTCGTGCGCTCGTAGTACGCCTGCTCTACCGCCTTGGAATCCGGAAACAACCTGCGTACGCCGCTCTCTTCAGGAACGTCGGGAACAATGATGGCGTCAAACTCGCCCCTGACCAGGCGCGCCGCCAGAGATTCCTCTCCCGGCATAACTTCCAGCCGTGCCCCGGCCGGCAATGCTAGATCCAAAGCTGTCTTGCGGCGCGCAATCCAGTGAATATCCTGGGCCTCTACCCTATAGTCGTCGCTCAAAATACCGCGCATCCATAAACCTGCCGTGTTGAGCCAGCTTGGAATGCCCACACGCCCACCTTTTAGCTGCGCCGGTTCTTGCAGCGGCGAATCTTTGCACACGAAGATATACGAATGGCGAAATTTCCGATTGGGAAAGACGGGGATGGCCATCAACGGCGCGCCGCGGCTCTTGAGCGCAAGATAATTCGCCAGGGAGAATTCCCCGGCGTCGAACCTGCCGGCAAGAAATTCTTCATGGCCCCGAGCATCATCTTCGAACGCCGTCGCCTTGAGCTCGAAGCTGGCCAACTTCACGCGGCCATCGCACAGCGGTTTGGCGCGCAAATGATAGCCCGCCGCAAACGATAATGTAGGCTTGTCACCATCTCTCATTC
Source organism: Candidatus Binatia bacterium (assembly GCA_025924215.1). Classification (GTDB taxonomy): domain Bacteria; phylum Desulfobacterota; class Binatia; order UBA9968; family UBA9968; genus WHTF01. The sequence goes on along the minus strand of JAICEJ010000541.1, from coordinate 532 downwards.
GGCTCTCCTTTAAGCAATCAATCGCGTCATATCACGGACTAGAGCGATCTTGAACTCACTAAGGGACGGAGTTTTTAGCTTGCCTCCAGGCGTGGACCGATTCCGCGCCCGCCGACAATTACAGGTGACTTATGGTTTGTGAAATGCAACGAGTTCGACCCGACGATTGTGTCTGGGTGACTGGTGCGGCCTACCGGCCGACACCAACTGATTGAAAACAGGGGGCGCGTCAATCAGGGATTCACACATTCGGCGAAACAGAGATTAAGAAAGACTCTCACAGGAACGTCCGTGCCTCTTGACCTACCTCCTAATGGCGACCCCGCCCGCGCTTTCTTTGCTTGCGCGCCATTTCCGGCTTCTATCTCCAGGCACTCCGATAAGTCATAACATGCCTGGCACCGAATCCGGACCTACAAATATTTTCGCTCGCATCAGCTCGCTCTCCGGGTATCCGGGAAATTCTGCATTTTCACATCAATGTGCAGTAATGTACGATCTCGCCGATGGAGACTGACAATCTATGAAAACT
>JAICEJ010000540.1 GCA_025924215.1 Candidatus Binatia bacterium | reverse complement strand
CCTCAACGCTGTTTTTGGGGAACAGACCTATCTCATTTACCCTGCTCCTATCGACAAGCAGTAACCCTATTCACCGAAGAGCTCGGTTTTCTTTCGACTATAGACAAGGAATGGATCCTGGGCCGCGGCATCGCCGAGTGGCTCAACTGGCGGTTCGAAAGCGGTACAACGTAATGCGAATTTTCTACTTCCTCCGCCCAGTTACTGCCATTCGTCGACGCACGAGTTGAAATATTGCGGATTACGGATCGGGAACAACGTCAATTGGTTATTCCCGATCCGGATGTGTGAGAACCTAGGCGTTACGTTACTTAGCCTCGGGCTTGGCACCCTGTTGCCGCTGCTGCGGCTTCGAAGCTTCATCCCCCTTCAAGGTCACACCGAGCTTATCTGCCGTTTTCTGGTCTAGCACTCCGGTCACCGGTAAATTATTTTCTTTCTGAAACTCACGGAGCGCTTCCTGAGTCTTGGCATGCATACGGCCGCTGACCGCCCCTGGGTCTTTACCCTTCGCCTTCAATGCTTCCTGTGCCTTCCTGATGTCCTCAGAGGAAATCACCATCTCTCGCTGGCTGCTGCCGGCATCCGGCGGTTGGATCCGCTCGGGGATGGTTCCTCGTTGTCCCGGCAGAGGTTCGGTCGGTGGAAGCCCCGGAGCGGGTTGCCCCGGTATAGTCGGTTGTGTTTGCTGCGGGATTTCCGGTACCGGTTTTGGGACGGTAGGCCCTGGGAGGCTCTGAGCGAACAGACCGTTCGCACCGGCTACGCCGACACTGCCGGCCACAAAAACCGCCATTAGAATGTGCTTTCTTCGTTTCATAGGAGCCTCCTTGCGCGTTTTTTCTCTAGTAAGCGCAAGGCGCATGCCACTGCAAGAGTGCGAGGCACCTGATATCTAAGTGGATGAAGTTAGCACAGGCGTCTGGAAGTACGAGCCTACTATCTGAGAAGACCAGTTCTCCGTCCTCCCGAGTAGAGTGACTCTTCTGCTCAGCTCTCACACTCGATTATTCTAGATGTAAACTCAGAGTTCAGCGCCACTCATGCTTCGGATATTTGCGCCGCAATTCGTGCTTGAGTTTAGGATAGGTGTCACTCCAGAAATTCGACAGGTTGTCAGTGACTTGCACCGGACGATTACTTGGCGCGAGCACCTCGATGCGCAGGACAACACGCCCGCTGGCGATACACAGCGCGTTTTTGACGCTGTAGAGGTCCTGAATGCGCGCTGCAATCGTCGGGGGCCCGTCGACGGAGTAGAGCACTTTCACCGTCCGGCCTCCGGGTAACTGAATGCGCTCGGGTGCATACTCCTCGATCCACGCCTGTTGCCGGCGTGACAGCCATGATTTGACCAGCGGCAAGACCGGTCGGCTTCGGACTTCGTTGTAGCTGAGCGCGCCGTGGCAGATGTGCTCGAAGATGGAAAGGCGGTCCATCTCTCTAATCGCCGGCAATTCGAGTTCCGGCATCCATTGCCGTAATCGGTTGACGCGCAGGATCCACTGTTCAACCGATTCGTTCCAGTTCTCGAGCCGGCAGCGGCCGGCGGCAACTTCCCGCGCTAGAATCGCGGCCGCCTCATCACCGGGCGGTTTATCGGAGAGCTTCTCTCGTAAAACCAAATCACGGAACCGGACTTCGTCGCGCGCGATCACCCGCCGCTGCGCCGGATCGTAGAAGACATTGCGGCTTTCGCTGAACTCGTCGGGAAACAGTTCGCGCAACCACTCCTCCCTGATCGCGGTGGCCAGACTCAGCACGACATTCAACGTTCGATCCTTGGTGGCGCCGCTTTCCACCTCGCGCGCTTCCGACACGACAAAAAGTGGCGCTTTGACAGCACTGTCGCGGGCTAAAACACCACACCGGCCGTGGGTCAATTGGCAGCGTAGTGAGCCGGGACTGATACGTTTGGCGAGGTGGTCAGAAAACCCAAGAAGCACGCAACGCTGCACGGCCTCGGGCGCCACTGGCTTCTGGCCGATGTCGAAACCTTCGGTGGCGGCAATGCTCAAGAACCGCTCGAAAAGAAGCCCGACCTGACGCGCCGCCTGCGCGTTAATACCGATGCCGCGGCAAAGCTCGTCGTCATAGCCGTTGCGCTGGGCGTACCTCCAGGCGCGCATCAGCGGCAGGAAGTCCGACTCGGTCTCGTCACCGAACAGATCGCCGCTCCGGTCGTCTACCTGTTTGGCTTGGCGGCGCATAAGAAGGTCACGCCCTTGTGTTAAGGCGGCGATCAATGCCACCGGCCGCACGCAATCGTATTCGTGCGCGCCTAGCAGCATGCGGGCATAACGCGGGTGAACCGGAAACGCGATCATGCGCTGTCCAAGCGCGGTGATAACACCGGCGCTGTCCTCGATCGCTCCCAAATCAACGAGCAACGTCTCGGCCCGTTTAAGCGCGCGCAGGTCGGGAGCTTCCAACCACTCGAATCTCGTCAAATCGTTTACCCCCCTCGCTTTGAGCGTGAGGATCACCTCCGACAGATCCAGACGTTTTACTTCCGGGAGTTCCTGAGCCGGGCGCGCGTTCTGTTCATGCGCAGTCCAGAGACGCAAACAGTGGCCAGGCGCAGTGCGTCCCGCGCGGCCCGCCCGCTGGTCGGCTGCGGCGCGGCTGATTTTTTCGATCAGCAACGTGTTGATGCCGCGATAGGGGTCATAGCGCAGAACCCGAGCCAAACCGCTGTCGATCACCACGCGCACACCGTCGATGGTAAGCGACGTTTCCGCAACGTTAGTGGCGACGATGATCTTACGCCGGCCGTAGCGCGTTATAGCGGCGTCCTGCTCGGCCGGCGGCAATTCACCGTGCAGCGGGAATATCAGAAATTGCGGGCCCAAAGCATCGCGCGCGGCTCGCACAGTACGCATGATCTCATAAGCGCCCGGCATAAAAACGAGCGCATCCCCTTCGGGATACTTTCGTAACAGGCCCTGGAGCTCTCTCACCGCGAGTTCCCAGACGGATACGTCGCGCGCAGGTTTCGCCAGATAATCGATGGTCACCGGGTAAGTGCGGCCTTCGGACGACAGCAATGCGCAAGGATGAAGATAGTTCTGCACCGCGGCTACATCCAACGTCGCCGACATCACCAGGATGATGAGATCGGGTCGGGTCGTTGCCTGAATCTGCAGAGCGCGCGCTAGGGTGATGTCGCCGAAGAGGTGGCGTTCGTGAAATTCATCGAACACGATGGCGCTGATGCCTCTTAATTCGGGATCAGCCAACATCCGGCGCAGCAGGACGCCCTCAGTGAGGTAACAAATACGGGTCGCGGCAGAGGTGACGTTATCCAAGCGCATCTGGTAGCCCACTTCGTCGCCGAGTTTAACGCTGCGAGTTCGAGCGACCCAGGCGGCAAGCATACGCGTGGGCAACCGGCGCGGCTGCAACACCGTTACTTGGCCGTCCCGCAATAAGCCACTGTCGAGCAGCATCTGCGGCACTTGGGTTGACTTGCCTGATCCGGTCGGCGCGGTGAGAACCAAGCGTCTCTCT
>JAICEJ010000539.1 GCA_025924215.1 Candidatus Binatia bacterium | reverse complement strand
TCGAGCGTGCAACGATCACTTCGAATACTTATTGGGACTGGATGTTCGATCACGCTTTTCTGTTGGTGCCGGCGCAACAGATCGTGGGTCGGTTTCTGGGGACGTTCAAGGAGTATCCGCCACGGCAGAAGGCAGCGAGTTTCACCGTTGATCAGGTCCTGGCAAAGCTCCAGGAAGGTATCGGGAGCCGATAGCCGCGCGCACTAACGCATATGAAGTGAAGAAAAGAGATGGGTGTAGGAGCCGAGTGGTTTGGGTAGTTCAGCCGCACTCGTCCCTGCACCCCAGTAATGACGAATGGCTGGTTAACGGCGGATTAGATCCCGCCTGGTCAAGCAATGGAAGAGAACGGAATAAAGCCCGAAGAACTGAAACTGAGCGATAAGCTTGCGGTTGAGCGAACAGTTTTAGCAGCAGACCGAACGATGCTTGCCGGGGTGCGCACATCGTTGTCGTTTATCGGCTTCGGATTCACAATATTCAATGTGCTCCGGTACGTGCTCGCGCATGCGCCCACAAAACTATTGCGGCCGGAGACGCCAAGGAATGTCGGGCTATTCATGCTTGTGGCGGGAACAATACCGTTGTTTCTCATGATGATTCAATATTACCGGACATTGAAGAGGATGGGCAGGAAAGAGAACGTCTTTAAGAACCCGAACTTCCAGATGGCGCTCATAATTTCTTTGCTTGGGACGATTCTCATAGTCACGCTAATAGCAGACTTCATAGTGTTGTGAGTTTGCCTGCCGGCGTGCCGTAAGCGCAGAGAGATTTGGTGAGGCACTGCGTTTCGTAGCGTTAATGGATCTCATCCGTAGTCTACGCCAGCGCCGCTCAAATCATGGAGAGACAAACATGAAAAGACTACGCGCGCTTGTGTTCGTCGCGTTCGCGTTGCCGGTGTTCGCGGCCGATCCGTTGCCGTCATGGAACGACGGCGCGGCCAAGCGATCCGTCGTGGACTTCCTTGCGAAGGTGACGAAGGCTGGTAGTCCTCTCTTTGTGCCGTCTGCCGAGCGCATCGCAGTCTTCGATAACGACGGCACATTGTGGGCCGAGCAGCCGTTCTATTTTCAGCTTGCGTTCGCCCTCGACCGGGTGAGAGCGCTTGCGCCAGAGCATCCTGAATGGAAGGACAAGGAACCTTTTGCCTCGCTGCTCAAAGGCGACGTGAAAGCTGCACTTGCCGGCGGTGAACCGGCGATTTTCCAAGTTGTCATGGCGACGCACTCCGGGATGACGACGGACGAGTTTGAGCAGATCGTTAAGGAGTGGATCGCCACGGCGCGGCATCCGAAGTTCAAGCGCCGATTTACTGAATTGGTTTATCAACCAATGTTCGAGTTGCTCGCGTATCTGCGGGCAAACAGCTTCAAAACCTTCATCGTTTCCGGAGGCGGCATCGAGTTCATGCGCGCTTTCGCCGAGAAGGTCTATGGCATACCGCCCGAGCAGGTTATCGGCAGCAGCGGCAAGCACAAGTTCGAGCTGCGCGATGGCAAGCCGGTGCTGGTGAAGCTTGCCGAAATCGATTTCATCGACGACAAGGAAGGCAAGCCGGTGGCTATCAACAAGTTCATCGGCCGGCGGCCGATCCTTGCCTTCGGTAACTCCGACGGTGACCTGCAGATGCTTCAATGGACGGCGGCCGGGAAAGGCGCGCGCTTCATGGGCTTAGTCCATCACACCGACACCGAACGCGAATGGGCTTACGACCGCAAATCATCTGTTGGCCGGCTCGACAAGGCGCTCGATGAAGCGACTCTGCGCGGGTGGACTGTTGTGAGCATGAAGAACGATTGGAGGCGGATATTCCCATTCGACAACCAGCGATGACCGCCAAGACAAACTAAGCCCGAGGGCGCCGCCGTTCACAGTTGGTCGCTCGACCAGTCAATTTCGTTGCGTTGAACTCAAGCTCACCTAACGGTTGCTGCAAAATGTCTGGAACAGACGAAGTAAGCATATGTGGACTGCATAAGTTCTTGCCCGGCCTAGCTACCATTTGCAGTTAGCCGGTGAGAATGGACCGCGCCAGGAAATTAGTCTTGAAGCTCATGCGCAACGGCACGCAGGACACACAGTTAGGAGGAAATATGCAGAGTCAACTTATCAAAACGAAGGCAACCCCTGCGCAGGATCTCGCCGCGCAAGAATCGCCGTTTGCAAACATGGTCTGGATCCCCGGCGGCGCGTTCCTGATGGGTTCCGACAGACACTACCCGGAGGAAGCGCCGGCGCATGATGTCACTGTCGATGGCTTCTGGATGGACATACATACCGTGACGAACGAGGAGTTCCGCCGTTTTGTTGATGCGACTAAGTACGTCACGTCTGCCGAACGTTCTCCGAATCCCGACGATTATCCCGGAGCCAAGCCGGAGTTACTCGTGCCTGCTTCTGTCGTGTTTCAGAAACCAAGGCAACGAGTCGATCTGCGCGACTGCTTTCAGTGGTGGACCTATGTTCCCGGCGCCAACTGGCGTCATCCTGAAGGACCGGCCAGCTCTCTGAAGGGCAAAGCGAAACATCCGGTAGTGCAGCTCGCGTATGAAGACGCCCAAGCCTACGCCAAATGGATCGGCAAGGAATTGCCCACCGAAGCCGAATGGGAGTTCGCGGCGCGCGGCGGGTTGGCCGGGGCTGAATTTGTCTGGGGCAGTGAATTTACGCCCGCCGGCAAATATCTGGCGAACAGTTGGCAGGGAGAGTTTCCCTGGCAGAATCTCAAAAGCGACGGTTTCGAGGGCACCGCGCCGGTGGGCAGTTTTCCACCGAACGGCTACGGCCTCTACGATATGGCAGGCAACGTTTGGGAATGGACCACGGACTGGTATCAGGAACACGCCAGGATCACCCATTCCTGCTGCGGAGCTATTAATCCCCGCGGCGCCGAGCGAGAACAGAGCTACGATCCCAACACGCCTCACGTAAAAATCCCACGCAAGGTGATGAAAGGCGGTTCCTACCTCTGCGCGCCGAACTATTGTCGCCGTTACCGCCCGGCCGCGCGCATGGCCCAGCCGATCGATACTTCGACGTGTCACCTCGGGTTCCGCTGCGTCATAAGAGGAAGAAGTTCGAGCGTCCAGGGTCGTGTATCGAGGGTCGAGTAATTGCAGAAAGTGGGGCGAGCACCTCATTGGTACCTTTGCACTTCCTGGTGATGGCCACGTCTCTGCTAATTGCATCGCATACGCGGCGCGGCCCCAGCCGACGAATGTTTGCTCCGTTAGGTGGCGGCCGATGCGATGCGTTACACGGCCAATGACAGGTACAATAGCTCACGGAAGCACAAAGACCGGCACGCGCTAGTAAAGCTCCGAAACCAAAATTTGAAACAAAGTTGGAAGGACAATCCGAAATTCGGAGCTCGAAAACCTAATCAAATGAGGAGAAAAAAATCAGTTGAATGTTCCAACATTCCTGATTCGAGTTCGTAGTTTGGAGTTTCTCAGGGTTTTGATTTCTGCTGCGGTTTGTTTCGGATTCCGTGCTTCGGATTTTGATC
>JAICEJ010000538.1 GCA_025924215.1 Candidatus Binatia bacterium | reverse complement strand
TACTCAGGCGGCACGTCCAACAGCCAAAGACCAATAGACTTCGCTTTCTCCTGGAGCGGTTTGATGTATTGTTCCGGCATGTCCTCGCCCTCAGGCCGGCACTCGCGCTCCAACGGAATCAGCTCTCTGTCAACGAATTTGCGAACGGTCTCTTTTAAGAGCTGCAACTCTTCGGGTAAATTGAAGTCCACCTTGGCTCCGTCTCACATCTTTCGGGGTTTTGGACGGGGCTTAGCCAACCCCGTCCAAATCCGATTACTTTAGAGCTATTCGAAAATTCGGACCTACTTGGCCTCGCGGTTGTAAGCGCCCAGCCCCGGCCGATAGGTCTTCTCATCCAGAAACTGTTTCATCCCCGTCTCACGGCCCTTTTCCGGATCCGTCAGACGAAGCGCAGTGCCTTTGGCGCTCATATATTCTTCTGCCTGGTTGTAATCCATGTTGCGGCAGTACTTGAAAACTTCCTTGGCAGCTCTGAGCACCTGGGGATTTTTTTCCATCAATTTCTTGGCAAGCTTGACGGTCTCATCGCGCAGTTGTTCTTTCGGCACAGCGTAATTGATCAGCTTCAATTCCGCAGCCTTTTTTCCGTCAAACGGATCGCCCGTCATGATGTACCACATCGCATCTCGGTAGCACATGGCATCGGCTAACACTCGGCTCACCAGCCCGCCGGGGAAAATCCCCCAGTTGATTTCGCTCAGTCCAAAGATCGCATCCTCGGCGGCAATCGCGAAATCACAGGCGATCAATGGCGTAAACGCGCCGCCGAAACAAAAGCCGTTGACCATCGCAATGGTCGGTTTCGGAAAAGTAAATAGCCGGCGCCAGCGCCACTCCTGAGAGGCCCAGCTGGCTTTTCGCCTTTCCACCGGGTTGGTATCGGTTCCCCTGAAATATTCGCGCAGGTCCTGACCGGCGCACCAGCTCGGACCCGCGCCGGTGATCACGACGACTTTGCTGTCTTTATCGACTTCCAGTTCGGTAAGCGCCTCGAGCATGTCGTAGTGCAGCTGGGGATTCATCGCATTGCGCTTCTCGGGACGATTAAGAATGACCCAGGCAATGCCCTGGTCCTTTTCAACTTTGACGGTTTTGAAATCCTTTACTTCTGCCATTGTTCTTTCCTCCTTATGTTCTCTCGTTGATCTTTTTGTGTTGTTCAGGTGACGCTGTTTTCCGGTCCATATCAAGTCGCCTAACGTTGGTAAAGTGTTTTTACGAAGCCGCTCGCCTCGATCTCGCGCAGCAGGCTATCATCGACAAACATTTTGGGGTCCGCGCCTTTGGCTTTCGGATTGTCCTTCTCGATGAAGCCGAGCACCGTTTCGACGCCGCGCAATGACGGATATGGCACAGACTCGTAGTATTTCGCGGTTAACAGATCTATGGAGCGTTCCAGGTTTTTTTCCTGCTCGGGACCGATGCGAAGCTTCTTCTTGACGATGTCCAAACTCTCCTGCTTGTTATGCTTGACGAACGCAATTCCTTCGACGTAACCCTTGAGAAATCGTACCACTTTGTCGCGATTGTTCTTGATGTATTGGCGCGTTGTCGCGACCATCGTGTGCAGGTAGTAAATATCCGTATCCGCCATGTCGAGCAACACTCTATAGCCGCGATCTTCAGCGACGAACATCGAAGGAATCGTCACCACGGCTCCTTCGATACCTCCCTTGTCAAGGCTCGCCAGCATACTCGGCGAGGAACCAAGTTGAAGGACCTGGACATCATTCACGCTCATCTTCCAACGCTGCAGCATCATGAGCAGAACCGAATGGGAAACCGCGCCGATGCGAGTGACGCCAACTCGCTTTCCCTTCAGCTCCGCGGGCGTCGTTATGTCCGGCTTGGTAATAAGCCGTTGCAGTCCTTTGTTTACAACACTGGCGACCATGACCGTATCGCCACCGCGCAACGAAGCTGCGACCAAGACATCGCCGGCTGAATTCACCATCTGCACGTCGTTGGCGATGAGCGCACTGATGCCGGCGGTCCCACCCTGGCCGGTGACGATCACTTCAGGATCGATGCCATGTTTGCGAAAGAGTCCTTTTGTTTCAGCCACCCACACAGCGGTGTGCAAACCGCTCACCGAGCTCAACCCCATTCTAACTTTGTCCTGCGCCATGGCACGCCAACCGATGCAAAGAAAAAAAACAGTTATGGCGCATACGGATGTTTTTTGATTCATCGCTAGGGTCCTCCGTTTAGCTCTTGCCCAGTTTCGCCAGTGCCGGATGCCGATAAGCAGGGTCGATATACTTCGAGGTTATAACGTGTCCACCGTCGCAATGGCTATATAGAGGAGATCGGGTCTCTTGAATATAAGCGGTGAGCTGCTCCGTCGCTCCAGCGCCCGTTATCATCGAATCGGTTTAATCACCGACAAAGTATTCCGGCCGGTCCACATCGGCAGGAAGACGGAATGGCGGTGCTTGCCGCCGAGCACCACGACCATAATATCTTCGGCTTTGGTCGACAGGTGAACGACTCCGTCCGGCGTGACGTTTGGCGATTCGCGCAGCAGTTCATCATCACTCTTATGTCCCTTGCGCCGTGCGGGAACTTCAGTAAATTTCAACGACGCATGCTCCCAGAGATAATCCTTAACTTGCTTCTTGGTGATGCCGTCCCGAGCCATGATCTCCGCGTCCTCGATGCCAAGGCCGATGAGCGGCGTTCCGCCTCCGAAGCTGCCGACATCGAGATGGCTCACGCCATGGTGCATCTTTAGGACTTCGGCCAATGAGGAGAGCGCCTGCTCGCCGCGATTGCCGGCAGTGTGGATCGGCAGGAAACCATTGATGCCAAAAACGGTCACGGTGCTGTCATCAGACTTGAAACCCATTTCTACGTGATACGGCTCCCAGGGGCTTTTCTCCTGATTTTCACCGAAGCACATGGTGTATTTGCCGGGCCAACCGAAGGTCGATCGATCGGTGTCGCCGGGATAACCTCCGCCGACTGTGATGAGTATCAAGCGAATCGCGCGGCCAATGGTCGCGTTCGCTCGGAAACCAGGGCCGAACACGCCGGAGTCGCAATTGACCTTGAGCGCGGTCCTGATCGGACCGTTGAGAAGCAGCGCCGGACCGACGTACCCGGTCGTTGCTTGCACGCCGTAAAGGTTGAACCGGGGCTCGCAGATTGCCTCGACGGCGGCAATAATCACCGGCAAGTATTCCGGTAGGCATCCGGCCATGACGGCGTTGATGGCCAGCTTCTCTATGCTTGCCGGCGCCCACTTTGGCGGGATGAGGCCGATCACTTCCTGCGGATCACGGCCGGCGCCCTCGAGCATTCGCGTCACGCGCTCCGGAGTCGGCGGTACGATCGGTAAACCATCGCTCAGCTTTTCACGGCAGAACCAATCGTTGGCCGCTTCCCAACTGTCTTCGACCTCAATGATGGGTGAGGTGAGGGTCGTCATTTATGGTTACTCCGCTTGTTCGGCATCAAGTCTTCCAGTAATTTCGCAAAACGCGAGACGGATCCGACTCACTCCTCCCCCCC
>JAICEJ010000537.1 GCA_025924215.1 Candidatus Binatia bacterium | reverse complement strand
GTAAATGCCGCTGAACCTGCTGGAGATCGAAGCTTACTGGCAACGTTTGCGCTGACGATCGGCAAGGTGTCGGTGTTTATCGTACTGATGCTGGTCGTAGGTCGCCGTCTGTTTCCGTGGTTGCTCTGGCAAATTGCCCGGACCGGCTCTCGCGAGCTTTTTACTTTGTGCATCGTCGCCGCCGCGGTGGGCATTGCCTACAGTTCCGCCGAGCTCTTTGGCGTCTCCTTCGCGCTCGGCGCGTTTTTCGCCGGCATGGTGATGAGAGAATCCCCGCTCAGCTATCGGGCGGCGGAAGAATCGTTGCCGCTCAGGGACGCGTTTTCCGTTCTGTTCTTCGTATCCGTTGGCATGTTGTTCGATCCCGACGTGCTGATTCGCGAACCACTCCACGTTTTGATAGTGCTGGCGATCATCATCTTTGGCAAATCACTGGCGGCTTTTTTGATAGTTCTTCTGTTCCGTTACCCGCTCAACACGGCGCTTACCGTATCGGCAAGTCTGGCACAAATCGGCGAGTTCTCGTTCATCCTGGTCGGTCTCGGGGTTTCCCTTGGATTACTGCCGACCGAGGGCCAGAGTCTGATCCTGGCAGGCGCGATCATTTCGATTGCTCTTAATCCTGTGTTGTTTGAAGCCATCGAACCGGCGCAAGCCTGGATTCGTTCCCGCTCGAAAGTCGCTCAAGCTTTGGAACGCCCGGATGATCCCCTGGCGGCGTTGCCGATGACCACCGATCTAAAGCGGTTAACCGGACATGTTGTTATCGTGGGCTACGGCCGCGTTGGCCGCCGAATCGGCGAGGCGCTGACGGCGCAGGGCATAGCGATTGTCGTGGCCGAGCAGAATCGTGAAATCGTCGAGCGCCTGCGCTCGAGCGGTATAGCGGCGGTATCCGGCGATGCCTCTGACCCCGCGGTTCTCCTCCAGGCTCATGTTCACCGAGCATCTATTTTGGTAATCGCCACGCCCGATACGCTAAACGTTCGAAAAATGATCGAGGTCGCCCGCACCGTCAATCCGCGTATTGAAACGTTGGTGCGCACGCACAGCGAAGAGGAGGCCGTGCTCCTGGAAAAAGAACAGGCCGGCAAAGTCTTTCTTGGCGAACACGAACTCGCAACCGGCATGATTCAACATGTGCTGGAACGGTACACGGTCAAAACCGAGCACAATAAACCACTACCGGAGTCTTGAGTGCCCGCGAACGCCATTGGCTATACGACCTCGCTGTTGCAATCGACCACTGTGAAATCGATCAAATGGAAACGCGTTCGCGACCTGAACCACGTCCGGCTCCCAATCGCGGAGCGCACCGGCTGTGATAATCGCCTGAGCCAACCGATAGTTGCTTTCCGCTATGTTTCGGTTTGACTCCGCCAGCTCTTCATCCTTCAGTCGCTGCCAAAACGCATGCTCGCGCTCCCGCCCTGCGCGCACCTCTTCATCGGTGACATCTTGCAATTCCTCGCGCTTGATCACCTCTGCCCCAGGCGGTGGAGGTATATTGGACAGGACGATCTTTCCGGCCGGATCTTGGTAGATAAAATACTCGGCGCCTTGCGCCAGCGAAGCGCCAAAGACCAAAGCGCAACTCGTGGCGAGCAGAATTCTTATCATCGTGATGCCTCCTTTAGTCCCTCATAATATGCCTAACGAACCCTTTAGCCCCGGTCAATCCTTGACCCGAGGCGATCAACCCTGTCACAGATCCATTGGAAATAGCACCTTATCGAGTTAAGAAGAAGTGCGCTCCACGTCAGACCGGAGTGAAGGGAAAGCAAACGATGAGCGAGAGCTTTGGCAGAATTTCGATGGGTGGCTTTCTGCTGCTGATGTTCCTGTTTGGCTGTAGTACTAGAGGAGCCGGCAGTTTACCTGCTGACTCGTCCTCGTTGGTCGGGCGATGGCGCCAAACATCGATTGCCACCGGCAACCAGTCGTTCGAATGTCCTGCCACTATGCCGTTGCCCGGCGGCTCCACCACCTCCTGTAGCGGCAACGACGTGATCGAATTCAATCCGAATGGCACGTTCACGGCCACATTCTCCGGCAGCACAGTAAAAGGTTCGGGAACCTGGCGGCTCACTGGAAATAATCTGTCGCTAACTTTCACCGCGCCGTCAAATGTTGCCGGCAGAAACCAGTCGGCAACAATTCGATTCGGCGAAGTCGGCAAAACCATAAGCATTAATTCCAGGTTGGGTGAGACGCCTACGACCGAAACATACACACGGCAATAATCAGCGGTGAGCTGTGCGGTAGCTCTTAGCTGATTACTGCGAGATTATCGAGGGAAGAAAGGTCGACGAGAGCGGCAAAACCTAAGTCTCCTCCTGGTCCTCGACTCGATGGCTTTGAGCCGCAGTGGAACGGATCGCTTATGATGACGTAACGACTTAGCCGCATGCGCCGCTTGATAACCGGATTTAAAATGGACGAGCACGGCGACTGGGTAGCTTTTCTGAACTGTGGCCACAGGCAGCATGTCAGGCATCGGCCACCCTTCGAAGAACGGCCGTGGGTCATCACTGAAATTGAACGAAGCAAGAAGATCGGTAAGCCCATGGATTGTCTCAGGTGTGATCGGTTCGAAATGCCGGACGATTTTAAAGCCTACCGGAAGACCGCCGAATTCAACGAACGGACTGTACCTAAGAGCCTGCGCAGGGACCACTCGACCAAGCCCGGGGTCTGGGCAAAGATCCAGGTGATCGAGGGAAAACTGAACTATCGTATCGACGCTCCGGGCACGCAGTTTGAGTTATCTCCTGGAGTTCCCGGAATCGTCATTCCAGAGGTTCGGCACCATGTCGAACCAGTCGGCTCGGTGCGGTTCTTCGTCGAGTTCTACCAAAGGCCCGTCAATGATAGCGAGGATGGATGAAGCATGGACGGAAGCGCTGCGGGCAGAGAAGTCATTGAGAGGAGGAATCGTGTTCGATTGGCTTATGGGCTTTCAGAAGATGGGCGCACTCGGCCTTGTATTTTTGATGTTTGCCGAAAACGTTTTCCCACCCATTCCGTCGGAATTGATCATGCCGCTAGCGGGGTTTTCGGCGGCCCGCGGCGAGGGCAACTTGCTGATCGGCATAATCGCAGGATCCATCGGTTCCCTGCTCGGAGCTCTTCTCTGGTACTACATTGGTCAGAAGATAGGCGCCGAAAGATTAGAGCGGTGGGCTACAAAACATGGCCGCTGGCTCACGCTTTCAGCGAAAGAGGTCGAGCAGGCGTGCGCCTGGTTTAATCGTCACGGCGGCAAAGCCGTCTTCATCGGCAGGCTTATCCCCGCGGTTCGAACCCTCATCTCCGTTCCAGCGGGCATTGCCGGGATGCCGCTTGTCTCGTTTCTTCTCTATTCCGCTACTGGCACAATCTTATGGACCGCACTCCTTGCAACGGCCGGGTACTTTCTCGAGAGCCAGTACGAAAAGGTGGCTCACTGGATGAATCCTATTTCGAATGTGGTGATCGGATTGATCGTGCTCGGATATCTTTATCGGGTTGTAACATT
>JAICEJ010000536.1 GCA_025924215.1 Candidatus Binatia bacterium | reverse complement strand
CGCTTGGACCCAAGGATATCGCCTTCCGCTGTAATCTGATCACCTTGACGGGCCACGGAAGTGATACCGTGATGGAAGATTTCACCGCCGGTCATATCACCACTGAAGAAGCTCGAACGATTATAGCCGACCTGGCAGGCGCGCTCGGCGGTGATGGCATCGAGTTCTATCCCGGCGTCAGCTACCGTCACCTGATGGTTTGGCGCAATGGCAAAGAAAAGATGCAAACAACGCCGCCGCACGATATCACCGATCAGAAAATTTCCGGCTTCATGCCCGCCGGCGACGGCGCTGATCGATTGCTCAAGCTCATGGAAGCTTCGCAGGCGGTTCTCGCCGATCACCCAGTCAATCAAACGCGACGGACTCAAGGTCAACGAAGCGCCACCAGCATTTGGTTGTGGGGACAGGGGCGGGCGCCGGCGCTGCCCCCTTTGACAAAGCGCTTCGGCATCAAGGGCGGCGTTATTTCCGCGGTAGATATCATTCACGGGCTTGGCGTCTACGCTGGTCTCCAACGTATAGATGTGCCGGGCGTCACCGGGTTTTTGGATACTAATTATCGTGGCAAAGGTGAGTACGGCGTCAAATCGCTCGAGAACAACGATTTCGTTTTCATCCACGTCGAAGCCACCGACGAGGCCGGCCATATGGGTGATGTCGAGAAAAAAATCCAGGCGCTCGAGGATTTCGATGAAAAAGTTGTCGGCACCGTGCTCAAAGGCATGGCCCACAGAAGAGATTGGCGTGTTCTATTGATGCCCGACCATCCAACTGCCATCGCGCTCAAGACCCACGTTTCTGATCCAGTGCCCTTCGTGCTTTATTCTCCGCAAGAGCCTCGCAATAACGGCACTGTTGGATACAATGAGAGGGACGCTGCCAAAACCGGCGTGGTTGCCAAGCAAGCCTTCAAGCTTATGGAGGCGTTAATCGAGGGGAGGCAAACGTGGACCGAAATTTAGCGTTGGAAGCGATCCGAGTTACCGAAGCGGCCGCCTTAAGTTGCGCTCGTTTAACCGGACGTGGAGATGAAAAGGCCGCAGACCAAGCGGCGGTGGACGCGATGCGCAGGGCGTTCGATGCGCTGCCTATCGATGGCACGGTGGTCATCGGCGAAGGTGAACGCGACGAAGCACCGATGCTCTATATCGGCGAGAAGGTCGGTTCCGGGGGTCCGAAAGTCGACATCGCCCTGGACCCGCTGGAAGGCACGACGATTTGCGCCACCGGAGCGCCCAATGCTTTGGCGGTTATCGCCATGGCCGACGGCGGCAACCTGCTGCACTGCCCGGACACCTACATGGAGAAGATTGCCGTCGGACCAGTCGGCAAAGGTGTCGTCGATTTGAACAAAACGCCGACTCAGAATCTTCAGGCTCTGGCCGAAGCCAAACGCTGCAACATCGAGGACCTCACGGTCATCATTTTGTCCCGCCCTAGACATGAGGCGATCATAAAAGAAGTGCGTCAGGCGGGAGCGCGGATTCGCCTCATCGGTGATGGCGATGTCTCTGCAGCGATTGCGACGACCAAGCCGGAGACTGGCATCGATCTCTTGCTTGGCATTGGCGGCGCGCCAGAAGGCGTGCTCGCCGCGGCGGCGTTGCGCTGTGTCGGCGGCGAATTTCAAGGTCGCCTGGCGCCGCGCAACAATGAAGAAATTGAGCGCGCAAAAAAAATGGGCGTTAGCGACATCAAGAAGAAGTTTTCTATCGAGGAATTGGCCGCGGGTGACGTGATGTTCGCGGCCACGGGGGTCACCGATGGCGATTATCTCGATGGCGTCCATTTCTTCCCCGGCGGCGCGACGACGCAATCGGTGGTGATGCGTTCGAAGACTCGCACGATTCGCATCATCAACGCCACCCACTATTTCGATCATAAGCCGAATTACTAAAAAGCCCGCTCAGAAGAATCATTGGCCTCGTGGGGCAATCGCCTCGGTTCGACGTACTGAGCAGTACGCTCTCGCTCCTCGATATTTTCGAAACATTTGAGCACCCTGCAGAGTCAGTGAATTGATAGATGACCGGTTCTACCGTGGCAAAACGGAAAACAAGGAAAATAAGGAAGAGAAGCGCGGTTAAAACTATTCTCCTTTTCGTGCTTGCGCCCCTGATTATCTGGGCGCTAGCTTTCCTTCTTTGGCTATATTGGAACGAGATTGCAAAGAGTTTGGCGCCGGGTGAAAATCATCCTGAGCCTGCCGCCAAGACCCTGCCCAGCTTAGACAAAGATCAAAGCGGTAGTCGCTCGACTGATACGCGCGCAAAGGAAAAGATTTCGGACGCGGACCGGAAGAAGCTGGACGAGATTATTCGAAAAGAAAATCGCTGAGGCACACGCGCTCTTTCTAGACAGCGTCGCGCTTTTCCCTATCGCGGTCTGCTTAGTCGAATCCTTTGAGCGGGACTAGTCGCATGACACGATCGCGCAGGATCATAAAATCCATAACGATCAAAGCTGGGTCAGAGATTCATTGCTCATTGCCAAACTTTACAACCGAGTTGACGGTGTCCTATTGCCGTAGATAAGGCCAAGGGCCGGACAAGGTACCGAGTGAAGATTCAAGTTCTTTCAAAAGAAATGGCGAGCCGTATTGCGGCAGGAGAAGTGGTCGAGCGGCCGGCGTCGGTCGTTAAAGAGCTGCTGGAAAATTCCATCGACGCACGAGCCACCGAGATTACAGTCTCGATTGAGAAGAGCGGAACCTCCTTGATCCGGGTAACGGATGATGGCGAGGGCATCTCGCCCGAAGATCTGCCGCTTGCGCTTGAGCGCCATGCAACCAGCAAACTGCGCAGCGACGAGGATCTTTTTCGGATTTCGACATTGGGTTTTCGTGGCGAGGCGTTGCCGAGCATTGCTTCGGTATCTCGGTTTGAGATCACCTCGAGACCGGCGGGTTATGATTCCGCCTACCGATTGCGGATTGACGGCGAAAGTAGAATCTCGGCCCAGATGGCTGCCGCCGCAACGGGTACTATGATCGAGCTGAAAGACCTGTTTTACAATGTTCCGGCCCGGCGAAAGTTTTTGAAATCTCTTCCTACAGAGTTTAGCCACATTTGCGATATCGTTAACCGGCTGGCGCTCGCCTATCCTGAGATTCATTTCCGTCTCGAACATAACGGAAAAACTCTAATCGATTTTGTCGCAGTGCGTGAGTTGCGCGAACGCTTGTACCAAGTGTTAGGAAGAGAAGTCGCCGACTCCTTACGCCCGTTCAAGTACAGGCAGGGCGTCCTCTCTGTCAGCGGTTACCTGAGCTCGGCTCCAACGGCGTTTCCGAACTCGCGTCATCTGATGACGTTTGTGAATCACCGGTATGTTCGCGATAAGATCCTCACGCACGCGGTTCTGCACGGCTACGAAACTCTCTTGATGAAGGGCCAATACCCCGCGGTGGTGCTGCTGTTGGATATTCCTTTTGACGAAGTCGACGTCAACGTGCACCCGGCCAAGTACGAAGTGAGATTTCGCCGTCAATCCGACGTGCATGATGCCGTCGCTCGT
>JAICEJ010000535.1 GCA_025924215.1 Candidatus Binatia bacterium | reverse complement strand
GGTGGTCATGGGGCTTTTCGGCATTGCCGAAGTCCTGGAAAATCTCGGCGTGTTACGCAAGACCGAGGTCTTTGCCGAGAAAATCAAGGGGCTTTTCCCCAACCGTGAAGACTGGAAACGATCCGCAGGCCCAATGGCTCGCGGCTCGCTGTTAGGATTTTTTCTCGGACTCTTACCCGGAGTCGGAGCCATCGTGCCGCAATTCTTGAGTTATGCCCTGGAAAAGAAACTCTCACGCCATCCGGAACGATTCGGCAGCGGCGCCATCGAAGGCGTCGCTTCGCCGGAGGCTTGCAACAACGCCGCGGTCGGCGGCACCTTTATCCCGCTTCTCAGCTTGGGCATACCGTCTACGGCGATGACGGCAATTTTGCTCGGCGCGCTCATGATCTATGGCCTAACCCCTGGACCCTTGTTGATCAAGAATTCCCCCGATCTGTTTTGGGGCGTAATCGCGAGCATGTACATCGGCAATCTTATGCTCTTGATCCTCAACCTGCCGCTGATTCCCCTATGGGTGCGCGTATTGAAAATCCCTTATGCTTACCTTTCCTGCTTCATCATTCTCTTTTGTCTGATCGGCGCCTACAGCCTCAACAACAGCAGCACCGATATCTATGTTGCGATCGTCTTCAGCGTGATTGGACTTCTTATGAAAAAATTCGCCTTCGAGCCCGCGCCGCTGGTGCTCGCATTCGTATTGGGTCCTTTGCTCGAAACCGCTTTAAGGCGCTCGCTAATCCAATCAGACGGCAGCCTTTTGATCTTCCTGCAGCGGCCGATCTCGGCGGCATTCATTGTATTTTCCATCGCTGTGCTCATAGCGCCGCTGTTTAGCAATATCAGATTGGGGCGTGGACTCAGTGAAGAGGACTAAAGCAATCGCCGCGAGCGCCGGCACGCTCTTCTGGATTGCCGTCGGACTAGTGACATGTTATGGAGCGACCCGGCTCGGAGTAGGAAGCATCACCGACCCAAGCGCTGGTTTTATTTTCTTCTGGTCGGGACTGGTTCTGATCGTCTTATCGCTTATCGTCTTTGTCGATACGCTTCGTAGCTTCGCGAATACTGTGCGGCAAATGCCAGAAATAAACTGGCCAAAGATTGCTCTGGTACTTTTTGCCCTCTTGTTATACGCCTTCTTCTTGGAAAAACTCGGGTTTGTTTTTACGACATTTGTTCTTATGAGTTTTTTGCTGGGCTGCATCCAGAGCGCGGGCTGGCTCCGATCCTTCGCAGTAGCAGGCGCCGCGGCGTTGACAGCCTATGCGATATTCGAGCTCTGGCTAAAGATCAGGCTTCCTAAAGGGATCGTCGGTTTCTGATTTGAAAGGAGAAAACATGGCTCTCTCGTACGATAAAATCTTGCTGACGCTCGCTTTGGTGCAAGCGATCGCTCTTGGTTTGGTACCGTCACAGTCCTGGTCACAGGAAAAATATCCTTCAAGGCCGATCGAGATGGTCGTGGCATTTCCCGCAGGTGGTTTTGCCGACGTGACCGGCAGAATTTTCGCCGAAGAGATGTCGAAGGTTCTCAACACTCCCATCGCGCCGATCAATAAAGGCGGCGCCACCGGCAGCCTGGCCGCCACATCGATGCTCAGTGCAGCGAAGGATGGCTACAGCATTTTGGTAAACACGCTAGGCGGCATGGTTCTCGCGCCAGTTACCCTCAAAGATATCAAATATGACACCAACAAGGATTTTCATCCTGTCGCCTTCATCACTTCCGCTCCCGACGGACTGACCGTGCGCGCGGAGTCGCCATATAAAAATCTCAACGACTTGATCGACGCGGCGCAAAAAAATCCAAATAAACTATCCTACGGAACAGCGGGCACCGGCGTCGGCGGACACTTCAATTCTCTGATTCTATCCCAGGTCACCGGCATCAAGATCAAACATGTCCCGTACAAAGGCGGGGGCGAATACATTCCGGCGCTTTTGGGCGGTCATCTGGATTTCGTCATCGGCACAGCAATCGCGACCCTGCCGCAGGAAAGCGCCGGCAAGCTCAGAACGTTGGCGCTCCTGGGCGGCAACAAGATGAAAGGATTGCCTTCGGTTCCGACCACGGCCGAGCTGGGCATCAAAGGGAATTATCTCGATAGTTGGTCCGGCGCCTTCGTCACTGCCGGCACTCCCAAGCCCGTCATCGATACCCTCATAGCGGCGGCTGAGAAGGTGATCAAGTCTAAAGAATTTGCGTCGCGCATCGAAAAAACCGGTGGCATCGTTCAATATATCGCGCCTGCCGATTTTCGATCGATGATCGAGCGCGATAAGAACACAGCGCTGGAGATCGCCAAGAAAGAGGGGCTAGGGCAGGGGAGCAAGTGAGCGAGAAAAACTCGGTTTTGAGAGCCGTGGAGATCGGCTTTGAACAACGGTCCAAAACTATGCACCGCAGATTGATATCATCATACGCCGACACATCGACGGTGTACGAGTCTCTGCCGAAATGGACGGCGTAGACAATGGGCAAAGCTACAGAAAAAATTGAGGGAGCTCAGTTTGTTCGATACTTTGGTCCCCTCTTGGATGCATTGCGCGACCTTGGAGGATCAGGCTCACCGGGCGAGGTCGTGGATCAAATTGCGAAACACTTGAAACTCTCTGAGAACGTACAAACGGAACTCATGGAATCCGGGACTCCACGTTTTCCCAACCAAGTAGCCTGGGCGCGTTTTTACCTTACCCGTGAGGGACTGTTGGACTCCTCCAAGCGGGGCATCTGGAGTCTGACTGATAAAGGTCGTGCTACTCACCTGTCGGCAGAAGAAGCGAGAGGCATTTTTCTGAAGTGGGTAAGAATCTTTGCCGAGGAGCGGAAGAAGAAGAAAGACAACTCCGAAACGGAAGATGAGGCTCCAGAGACGACGCTGCCCCAGACTGCTGACTATCGAAAGGAACTCCTAGCTTTGCTGCTGCGACTCTCGCCACCTGGGTTCGAGCGCCTCTGTCAACGCCTGTTGCGTGAATCTGGTTTCGTACAGGTAGTGGTTACAGGTCGGAGTGGTGATGGCGGAATCGATGGTCATGGCACCCTACAGGTCAACCCCTTAGTCAGCTTTAAGGTGCTATTTCAGTGCAAGCGTTATAGCAATGCGGTCACACCAACTCAGGTGCGGGACTTTCGAGGCGCAATGCAAGGACGAGCCGATAAAGGGATCATCATGACTACGGGGACTTTCACTGCCGAGGCACGCAAAGAGGCAACGAGAGATGGTGTTCCTCCGATTGAGCTGGTTGACGGACAGAAGATGATCGACATGTTTAGTGAGCTTGAGCTGGGCCTGAAGCCTATCAAAACTTTCGAGATCGACAGTGATTTTTTCAAAGAGTTCCAGTGATGGGATGGGACCCTTACTCACCGTTACACGCGACCGTGTTCAAGAACATATAAAGACACTTTTTGGCCGCTCCGGCGCAAGGAGTAAACCGAGAAGGGAAATCACTTTTCAGCGCGCGTTGTCAGCTCGATTTTGTAGCCGTTCGGATCTTCGAGGAAGGCGATGGCGTTGCT
>JAICEJ010000534.1 GCA_025924215.1 Candidatus Binatia bacterium | reverse complement strand
ACCGCTCGTTGGCAAAACGGGTAACTTCAGGTGAATCCGGTGTGCGATACTCGCCGGGCCACTGGCGCCAGCCTGCTTGATAATGCTCGGCGAGCGCGCAAAAGGCGGCAAATTGTTGTAGCGGTTCTCCTTGGTCGCGGCAGAAATTTTCGAAACGGGAATCCCCTGAAAAGCGCTGCCAAAGTATCTCTAACGCCTCTTTCTTGAGCTTGAATACGAAATCACGATCGATGCATCGCTGGCGATTAAGAGCTTTGCCGGCTGCCGTGATTCGTTCCAGATCAAGCCGAAGCTCAGCGGCCCCCGGGATCTCCTCGATTCGCAGGTACAAGGGGTTTCGGAAACGGCGGCTACTGGGATAATAAGGACTGCGTTCCTGCTGCGCATAAGGCGATGCTGCGCCCAGCGGATTGATTAAAAGCAACCCGGCATTGAGCTCCCGTGCCGACCAGCGGCCCAACTCACGCAGATCGGCAAAATCGCCGATCCCCCAGCTCCCAGCGGAACGAAGCGCATAGAGCTGCGCCGACCAACCCCAAATGCGCAGATGTTCGGGCAGATAACAGACTCCCGGACTGACGATTAATCTAGTTTCGCGCTCACCATCCAGATAGCGCAGGGTGTGGTAGCCGAGCGGGAGATCTTCCGGCAGCTTACTTTCCACTTGTAGCGCGGTGCCGTCTTCCAGCGTAATTTCCGCCGGATCAGGCAGATGCTTTCGCTCGCCGCGGCGAAGAACCCACACCGCGCCCTCTTCTTCCGGCGTTTGCCCCATCGCTGCGAGGATTGCCGCGCAGGTCTCATCACTGGCTTCACGCCAGTTGCCGAAGGCATCCTGGTAGCGTTTAACGATAGCTGCTGAGTTGTCCAGGTTAGCCATGGTCATTGCCTCATCGCAGAGCCGCGATTGCCAATCGCCTCAACGATGGCCACGGAATCCGGGAGCAGTTCGACACTATCGCCAACGAGTTGAATTTCTTTCTCCGAACCAAGGAGGATGCGCGCATTTTTGCCGGCGCTTAGCGGCGTTCGCTGCCGGCGCTCGCTTATATTACATGCTACCGCGATCGGACCACGGG
Organism: Candidatus Binatia bacterium; assembly: GCA_025924215.1. Taxonomy (GTDB): domain Bacteria; phylum Desulfobacterota; class Binatia; order UBA9968; family UBA9968; genus WHTF01. The sequence continues at coordinate 2,454 of JAICEJ010000534.1, read as the reverse complement.
TCATGACCAGCCATTTCGCTTGCTCATCAAAGGCCACAGTGACACGGTCCAGCCGGCCATCCGAGAGAGCGGCGAATTCATGGCGCAGCCGTATCAGTCGGCGGTGCCAATCGAGCATCTCAGCGTGCGGCGCGCGGCTGCATTCGTTCCAAACGAGCTTGGAACGTTCGAAGGTCTCAAGCGCTTGCGGATCCGGTACATCGTCCGAATGGGCGCTGAAGGCGGCAAATTCTCGGCGGCGGCCTTCGGTTACCAAGCGGCCGAGTTCGGCATCTTCATGATTTGTAAAATACAAAAACGGCGAACTTGCGGCCCATTCTTCGCCTTGGAAAAACATCGGAATGAAAGGCGCGCTCAGCACTAAGGCAGCGGCGATCTTAAGCCTTCCGAGACTTAAGAGATGGCTGCTCCGTTCTCCTTTGGCGCGGTTACCAACCTGATCGTGATTCTGCAAGTAGCCGAGAAAAGATTGCCCGAGAATTCCCTTGGGAGGTCTTCCATGTCTGCGTCTGCGAAATGCCGAATAACTACCGTCATGAACGAATACCCGCTCGATTGCTTTGGCTAGATCCGCCAGTGAGCCGAAATCGGCATAGTAGCCGTCGCGTTCGCCGGTGAGCACAGTGTGCAACGCATGATGGAAATCATCGCTCCACTGGGCGTGGATACCGTAACCGCCGATCTCCTGGGAGCGCACGATTTTAGGATCATTGAGGTCACTCTCGGCGATCAGGATCAAATGCCGGCCGCTTTGGGCCTCCAGTTCGGTCACCTCACAGACCAGCTGTTCAATAAGGTGCGTAGCAGAGGTGTCAATCAGAGCGTGCACCGCATCGAGGCGCAGTCCATCGAAGTGATAATCGCGCAGCCACATCAACGCGTTGTCGCATATATAACGCCGAACTTCATCGCTGTCCGGGCCGTCGAAGTTTATCGCCTGGCCCCAGGGCGTGGCATACCGCTCGGTGAAATACGGTCCAAAGCGCGCGAGATAATTCCCCGCCGGTCCCAAGTGATTGTAAACGACATCGAGAATCACCGCCAAGCCGCGCCCGTGACACGCATCTACCAGATGCTTCAGCTCACCCGGCCCGCCGTAAGCATGGTGGGGCGCGTACAGGTCCGCGCCGTCATAACCCCAACCTCTGCTACCGGAGAACTCGGCCACTGGCATCAACTCAATATGAGTGATGCCGAGCTCGACTAGATAGTCAAGCTTGTCGATCACGCCGGCAAAAGTTCCCTGCGGCGTAAAAGTACCGACATGAATCTCGTAGATAATAGCCGCAGACAGCGGGCCGGCTTGCCAGCGCTGATCAGTCCACGGAAAAGCTTTGTGATCGACGACCCTAGATGCGCCATGTATGCCCCGGGGCTGCCAGGGCGAGCGCGGGTCGGGCAGAGGCTCACCGCCATCGATCACGAAGGCGTAGTCAACACAATTTTGATCCAGCGCTAGCTCGGCGTGCCACCACCCGTAATCAGTGGCCGTCATCGGCTGCCGGCTGCCGGCAACATCGAGTTCAACCCGTTGTGCCTGAGGCGCCCATACTCGGAACGGAATCATCGAACTTCTTCCTCTCGTAACAAAAGCGCTACCGGAAAACGCTTGAGCAGCTTAGCCGCTGGAATCATGCCGCCATCTATTTGTTCGCCGGTGAGATGATTGCGCCAACGGCCATTGCGGATTTCGATGGTAGTATCGCCCCACTCTCCGGCGAGCTTCAAAGGCAAACGCGGCACCACCGTGACCGCCCGCTGGTTGCGCGCAAACGCGATGATATGTTCGCGCTTTGCTCCGGATGCCGTCAATGCGCGATAACTGTCCTGCGGCTGAAAAAGTTTCCGCTCGTGCCGAGCGCGGAGAGTTTGCCGGATCAACCACAATTTAGGCAGACCCTCATCTGCCCGGGCCAATATCTGCTCGGGTGATATGAATTTCATCTCGGCAAGTAATTGGCGCCTTAATTGATAGTCGACGGGCCGGCGGTTGTCCGGATCGACCAAACTTAGATCCCAGAGTTCACTGCCTTGGTAAAAATCGGGAATGCCGGGGGCCGTTAGTTTAATCAGTGTCTGCGCCAGAGAATTGATTCGGCCTGGCTCAACCAGCGGTCTGACGAAACTTTCCAGACTTTGCGTGAACTCGCAATTGTTCATGATGTCTTCGACGAAAGCTCGCAAAGCATCGTCGTAAATCGGATTCGGATCGGTCCAGGAGGTATGGGTCTTGGCCTCGCGGGATGCTTTCTCCATGTAGGCAAGAACGCGATCGCTTTCGATCGGCCAGGCGCCGACCATGGTTTGATAAAGCAGGTATTCAGTATTTGGATCAGGAAAGCCCTCGCGGCGATAGCCGCCGTTGAACTTGGCCCAGCTTCGCACCGCCTCGATCCAGCGTCCTGGAATTTCCGAGAGCAAATTGATGCGCGCGCGCACATCCTCGCTGCGCTT
>JAICEJ010000533.1 GCA_025924215.1 Candidatus Binatia bacterium | reverse complement strand
CGAAGGAGCGTCAGATTCTCGAGAAGCAGGTGCTCGTTCACGTCGGCATCGTTTTGCCAGACGGGACACCTCACGTATCGGCGATGTGGGTGGATCTGGACGGTGAGGATATCATTCTCAACACAGCGGAGGGGCGGACCAAGGCCAACGTCCTGCGCCTCGGGAGCCCCGTCGCGCTCAGTGTCCTTGATCCTGAAAACCCCTACCGCAACCTCGGCCTCCGCGGCCGCGTGGTCGATGTCATTAGTGAAGAGCGGGGGGGCGGCGCAGGGATCAACCGCCTTGCCAAGAAGTATCTCGGTGTCGAGGAATACCCGTATCGCGCCCCGGGAGAGCGACGCGTGCAGTTCCGGGTGCGGCCTGAGGTCGTTAGCGGTTGGGGCAAAGACTAAGCTGAGCGGTTTTGCGGGCAATTCCGGGGAACAATCTAAATGAACCGCGTCGATGGTTATTGCAGCAGTCGGAACTGAAGCGTCGTTCGGTTTGGTCCTCGGGCGGCATCTCGGGTTGGTTTGTCTGGATATACCGCACTGGCTGATATGTAGGAGCGGCGTTGTCGGAAGCTAGGTTGACAAGTAGCGGTTCGGAGACGGATATTGCACCTGATTTACTTTTTTTGGTTCCGGTGACCCGCCGGGCAGATTCGGCAGTATACTTGATAGTAATCTCGCAGGCTGATGGCAGAGCCAGACACTGATACTCGGTATCAGCAAGTCTTGGCGTTATTTGACGACGCTGTAGTTGACGCCAGTCGAGTTTCTCGGGCCGCAGCGGACCGTCAAGTCGATGCCAGGCCCTGGTGGGCAAGTGTTTTGTTCACGCGCATTTGCACGACGAGCATGAGCTTATTGTGCCTTGTACCGCGCAGCCGGTTCGCGGGAAGTCAATCGAACATTATGATTTCGGTGCTGTGGCATCCCTCGCACGCAACATCGCCGAGTGCTACTTTGTCTTCTTCTATCTTTGCATTGACGATGTCTCTAATGACGAGTGGCATAGTCGCTTAAATATTCTTCACCTTCATGATTGTGTTTCGCGCCTGAAGATGTTTCGAGGTTTCGACCCGAGTAACCCACAGTTGCCGAGTCCAGGAACAAGCAGGTTCGCTGGCCGATGGCGGCTCATTTGATAGTTAGTCAATGAAACAGAAAGTTAGATTGTGGAGCAACTCATGTGCGTGACGCGTGAATGGGGCCGCCTGAATCTCGCCATTCATCCGGCGAGCGTTCTGCCTATCTTGTGGTTGTCTACGCCAGGCACGCGCAAATGAGCGACCTCTTCGTAGATTCCTGGGGCACCGGCACGCGCGTGGTGCTCGTGCACGGCTCGCTCGCGACGGGAGGCGAGGAGTGGCAGGCGCAGCGACCGCTCGCCGATGAGGGCTTTCGCCTCTTGGTGCCAGATCGGCGTGGCTATGGGAACAGCCCTGTCGCGGAAGGTGAGGATTTCCTACGCGATGCCGACGACATCGCCGAGCTCATGGGCGATAGTGCGCACCTCGTGGGTCATTCTTACGGCGGCCTCGGCGTGCTCTTCGCCGCGGCCCGCCGTCCGGATGCGACGCTATCCATAGCGTTGCTGGAACCAGGGGCATTCGCGTTATATCAAGACCATCCGGCCGCGCGGGCTCTTGTCGACGAGTGCGCGGCCTCTGGGGTCAGAACCTCCCCGATGTAGATTGGGTCATCCGCTTTTTAAAGGCGGTGGGGAGTGCCGACGCGCTTCCCCCCGAGCTGATCACAGCCGCTGTGCCTCTGGTGCCCGTGTTGCGCCATGGGCGACCGCTCTGGCAGGGCGACCTCCCGCTGGCCGAGCTGGCGGCGGCTACTTTCCCAAAACTTGTGGTATCAGGTGGACACAGCGCCGGGTTCGACGCGATATGCGACGACCTTGCTGAACGCATCGGCGCGTCACGGGCGGTGTCCGCCGGCGCGGGCCACGAGGTCCAGTTCACCGGGCAACCTCTAAATGATTTGCTGCTTGCACTGTGGCGCGGAGCGAACTCACGCTGATGCGGGCGATGAATCAGCTTGCGGTCAGCGTTGGTGACGGACTACTCGAGCCTCAGGATTTGGCTCGATCACAGTGGACACTCGGCAGGTCGTTGCAATGTTGTGGACTGGCGAGGGCTGGGCGCCTAACAACGCGCTGCAGCCGAAAGCTGCGCGGCTGAGCGCTCGCGTTAGGCTCTTAGAGAAAGGAGGAATGGCGATGTTTGAGAAAGAACGTTTCATCGAAGACTGTCGTGCTGCACTCAAGGAACGCGACACGCATGCTGCGGTTCGGGAGTTGGTCGCGAGAGCTGTTAGCGAACCGATGCAGATAGTTCGAGCGGCTTCTCCTACCTAGCCCAAACACGTGAGGACTCTTACTGCTTTGTCTCTAACGCGTCTCCAAACCCAGATGAAACAGCATGAATTCAGGTGCAAAGAAAGCTAAATCCACCGGGATTCCGCGGCGTAATTTTCGGCCTGAGTCCATCCTGTTCTGCCTCGCGCCATTCTTCGGATCTGAGGGTTGCCAACGCGGCTGGCAATGGCCGACGTCACGGTAAAACTCCTGATAGCTGAAGGCGGGTTTACGGACGACGAAGTTAAAGCACAGCCTGGGACGAACGGGCAGATTACCTGGTGGGTCTGAAGCGGGGTTTCGTAAGCTCACGTATGCTTGTTTGTACGCCTCGTTGCAACTAATTCCGTTTGGTTAGGCTTTGGAATATCTTGATGACTTCATCCGGCATGTAGGGTTTGCGTAGCAAATGCTTAACTCCGGCCTGATCAATGTCTGAGTTCATCTCGTCCTCAAAATGGCCGCTGGCGATAACCACTTTGACATCTGGGTTTCTATTTTTCATTCTAAGCAACACATCTCGACCCGACATTTTCGGTAGACCTATATCGAGCAGGACCACATCGATGGTTTCATGGTGCCGCTCATAGATGTCTAGCGCCATTTCCCCGTCGGAAGCCTTCAAGACTGTGTATCCTTGTTTTGCGAGTATTTTTCCCAACGCATTGAGCATCCTCTCTTCATCTTCTACGACAAGAACTGTCGCAGTGCTGTTGGATACCATCGTTGGTTGCGCATCGATTTTGGCAATTGGTTCTTTGAGAGCGGCGTCTGACGATTGAGCCGGGAAGTACAATCGAAAAGACGTGCCGGCCATCGGCTTACTCTCCACATCGATAAAGCCGTCGTGGTTCTTGACGATGCCGTACACAACAGAAAGTCCCAAGCCTGTTCCCTGGCCCGTATCTTTGGTCGTGAAGAACGGCTCGAAGACTCTCGACCGAACCGTCTCATCCATTCCCACCCCGGTATCTGTCACCTCGATACATACGTACTGTCCCTCTAAATTGTCGCCCAAATGTTGCAACATTGCGCCGGTAACGGATCGAGTTTTAAACGTCAGTGTTCCCCGATTCGCCATTGCATCGCGAGCGTTGACACAAAGGTTCAGGAGTGCCTGTTCGATTTGATTTTCGTCTCCTGCTATCGGTGGGATATCGGTTTCTAGGACCTGGTCCAACTCGAT
>JAICEJ010000532.1 GCA_025924215.1 Candidatus Binatia bacterium | reverse complement strand
TCCCGATAGGCATAGTACGCCTACTGCTGGGCCTTGGCCTACCAAGAGAGGTTCGTCGTGACACAACACATTAGAGCATTAATTTTGATTCTGTTTCTTGCTTCAACAATTCCCGTAGCAGCAGCATTCGGGCAGGAACTAACGCCATCTAGCGGGGCACCTGAGGCAGCTATCGCTACGGCGCCGCCAGTGGCTTCCGAGCCGCGTGTCGACAAAGGAGATACAGCGTGGATTCTGACCTCGTCGGCGCTCGTTTTGATGATGACCATTCCCGGCTTATTTTTATTTTATGGTGGGTTGGTGCGGAGCAAAAATGTTCTCGGGACGATCATGCAGAGCTTTGTGGTGGTAGCTCTCATCAGTATTCAGTGGGTTTTGTGGGGCTATAGTCTCGCCTTCGGACCGGATATTGGCGGCTTGATTGGTACTTTCGCCTGGGTCGGCTTAAATAATGTTGGCGCAACTCCGAATCCAGACTATGCCGCGACCATTCCGCATCAAGCATTTATGGTTTTCCAAATGATGTTCGCGATCATTACACCGGCGCTGATAACGGGCGCTGTTGCGGAACGGGCAAAGTTTGGGACATTCATCGTTTTTGTGTTGTTATGGGCGACCTTCGTTTACGATCCGCTGGCGCACTGGGTTTGGGGCAAGGGTTGGATGGGGGCTATGGGGGCACTTGATTTTGCCGGCGGCACAGTCGTGCACATTAGCTCCGGATTTTCCGCATTAGCCGCTGCCTACTTTTTGGGAAGACGTGTCGGCTACGGATATGAAACGATGACGCCGCACAATCTGCCATTTACCGTCCTTGGCGCCTCTCTACTCTGGGTCGGTTGGTTCGGGTTCAATGCCGGTAGTGCTTTAGCTGCCGACGGTTTAGCCACCGTGGCTTTTGTAACAACCAACACGGCGGCCGCGGCGGCAGCCCTTGCTTGGATGTTTACGGAATGGTTCACACACGGCAAACCTACGGCGCTAGGAGCGGCGAGCGGCGCAGTTGCGGGGCTGGTTTCTATTACACCGGCCGCCGGCTTTGTCGGCCCATTGTCGGCGATCATCATTGGCGCGGTTGGGGGGATGTTATGCTATAAAGCCTGCAATCTGAAAGCCCGTCTCGGATATGATGACTCGTTAGATGTTGTCGGCGTCCATGGGATTGGCGGCACATGGGGAGCTCTAGCGACCGGTTTGTTTGCCTCAAAAGCGATTAATCCAGCGGGTAACGATGGTCTGTTCTACGGCAATCCTGCACAGCTTGGCGTACAGGCCATAACGGTAGTGGCGACGATCGCCTTCGCGCTGATAATGACTTTCATCATTTTATCGATTTTGAAAGCTACCATGGGATTAAGAGTATCCGAGGAAGAGGAACGTATGGGTCTGGATCTAACTCAACACAACGAACGTGGCTACGCTTAATTGCGGCACGGAAGGGGTAGCTGGACTCAGAGGAATGTGATAACAGATTGACGATTTCAACGTGCTAAATAGAACGAAGGAGTAGATAGATGCCGGTTAAAGACGCTTTAGAGATGGCAAAGAAGAATAAAGCCGAGATAGTAGATTTTAAGTTTATCGATCTTCCGGGACTGTGGCAGCATTTTTCGATCCCCGCGACAGAATTGTCCGCCGACGTTTTTGAGCAAGGGCTCGGATTTGATGGCTCAAGCATCCGGGGATTTCAGAGCATCAACGAATCCGACATGATTTTACTGCCGGATCCGGATACGGCCATAATGGATCCGTTTCGAGAGCATTCAACCATCAGCTTTGTATGTAATGTTCTAGACGCGATCACGCGCGAACCCTACAGCCGCGATCCGCGCTTTGTCACGCAGAAAGCGGAGAAGTACCTGAAGTCGAGCGGTATCGCGGACATCAGCTACTGGGGTCCTGAAATCGAATTCTTCATCTTTGACAGCATTCGATTTGACCAAAACCATCATGAAGGTTACTACCACATCGACTCGGCGGAGGGGTTCTGGAACTCGGGCAACAACGATGGTCCAAATCTGGGCAACAAAATCCGCTACAAGGAAGGCTATTTTCCGATGCCTCCGATGGACCAGTACCAAGACCTCCGCTCGGAGATGGTATTGAATCTGCAAAAGTGCGGCATCACGGTCGAAGTGCATCATCACGAAGTCGCCACCGGTGGACAGACCGAAATCGATATGCGCTATGACACTATGACTAAGATGGCGGACAACGTGTTGCTGTATAAATACGTCGTCAAGAACACCGCCCGGCGGCGCGGCAAAGTGGTTACGGTTATGCCTAAACCGCTTTTTCAGGATAACGGCTCCGGTATGCACTGCCACCAGAGTTTGTGGAAGAACGGCAAGAACCTGTTTTACGATAAAAAAGGTTATGGCTTGATCAGCGACACCGCGCGCTACTACATTGGCGGTTTGATCAAACACGCCCACGCGCTCTGTGCTTTTATCGCTCCGACCACGAACTCTTACAGAAGACTTGTTCCAGGCTACGAAGCGCCGATAAATTTAGTCTACTCGGCTCGTAACCGCAGCGCCTGCGTGCGCATCCCGATGTACTCCGACAGTGAGAAGGCCAAGAGGCTGGAGTTTAGAACCCCTGATCCGAGCTGCAATCCATACTTCGCATTCCCCGCGATGTTAATGGCGGGGCTTGATGGGATTCGTAACAAGGTCGAGCCGCCGAAACCGATCGACAAGAATCTGTACGAGCTCGAGCCCGAAGAAGCCGCCAAGGTGAAATCGATGCCGGGATCTTTAGATCAAGCACTCGACGCGCTAGAGAAAGATCAGGATTTTCTGCTTAGGGGTGATGTGTTTACCAGAGACGTGATTGATACCTGGCTAGAGTTCAAACGCAAAAATGAGGTCGATGCTATCCGCCTCAGGCCCCATCCATGGGAGTTCGCCCTCTACTTTGATATTTAAAAGGCTGTGGCCAGTCACTCTTCCCCGATTGAGGGATGACCATGGTCAGCAGCAATTCAGGAGGCGGATATGATGAAAAAAATCGAGGCAATCATAAAGCCTTTCAAATTGGATGAAGTTAAGCAGCGGCTAACTGCCGCTGGAATTACCGGAATGACGATCACCGAGGTCAAAGGCTTTGGCCGGCAAAAAGGACATACCGAGCTTTACCGCGGCGCCGAATACACGGTTGATTTTCTTCCTAAGGTCAAGATAGAGATTCTCGCGCCGGAGGAGATGGCGCCGAAGATTGTCGAAGCGATTCTTGAGTCCGCTCAGACCGGCAAAATCGGCGACGGTAAGATCTTTGTCTCGTCGGTTGAAGAAGTAATCCGGATTCGAACCAGCGAGAGGGGTGAAGAGGCAATCAGTTAGTTCACTTCTAAGTCGTCGTACTGTTCTAAGTACCGGCCTCTCAATGTCGGATGACCCCTGGCTCTTGGTAATGGATTGTGCAGGTAATCTCGGAGTCGCTTGGGACGCCGTAAAGCCAGCGGCGGTCCCAAGCACTAGGTGCACCTAGGTAGGCATTAAACTGACTTATTTTTTGTCTGATTTCTCTTCTCCGGGTTGATTCCCGGGCT
>JAICEJ010000531.1 GCA_025924215.1 Candidatus Binatia bacterium | reverse complement strand
TGAAAACATCCGTTTTCTCAACCAGGACCTTTTTGGGACAGACGTGAGCGACGCGTCGGTGATCATGCTCTTCCTTTCGCCCGAGCTCAATCTAAAACTCCGGCCAAAACTGCTGCGCGAGCTCAACCCGGGCGCCCGCATCGTCTCGCATTGGCATGACATGGGCGGCTGGAAGCCGCAAAAAGTCGTCCGCGTTCGAAGCGGCGGCCGCGAGCGTTCCATTTACCTTTGGACCATCGCATCACGCTAACAACCATCGCGCTCGATTCACCAGCGCGGCGCACGCGCTAAAACACTTTTAAGCGGACAGCGTTCTCGGATCGGTCAGAACTCGGAGGGAGAATATCTCGGAGATCGCGGACTACCCGCTCACGGCGCATCACTCGGGTCCCAGCAGGTTCGCAGATTTTCATCGAAGCTATCCAGCAGCCGCATGTCATCTCGGGAAATCTCAAAATCGAAAACATCGGCGTTTTCGAGAATGCGCCGGCGATTGGATGATTTAGGAATCACCACTAAGCCGTGCTGCAAGGCCCAACGAATGAGAATTTGCGCGGTCGATTTGGTTTCATATCTTTTGGCGATTGCGACAAGCTTGGGATCTTTCAGCCGCTCTCCATGAGTCAAGGGGCTATAAGCTTCGATGACAATCCCTTTGGCCCGGCAGAAAGCCAATAAATCTTGCTGATACAAATAGGGGTGAAACTCCACCTGATTAACTGCGGGGACGGTTTCACTCTCGGCCAGCAGCTCGCTCAAGTGCGAGATGGTGAAATTGCTGACGCCGATGGAACGTGCCTTCCCCTTTTTCCGCAGCGCTTCGAGAGCGCGCCAGCTTTGCCGCCGCTGCCGCACCGGAAAATGAATCAAGTACAGGTCTACGTAATCCATTTTGAGCCTGCGCAGGCTGGTGTCGAGCGCCCGCTCCGGATTACCGTGATCGCTGTTCCACAGTTTGGTGGTGAGGAATATGCTTTCTCGGGGAATGCCGCTCATCCTGATGGCAGCCCCCACGCTCTCTTCATTGCCGTAGGCTGACGCGGTATCGATATGCCGGTACTTCGCCTCCAGCGCCGCCAGCACGGTGTCGGACGTCCTAGCCGGGCTAATCTGCCACACGCCCAATCCGAGCTGAGGGATCAGATTATCGTCATTGAGCTTTAACTTCGTTTCAATCGTAAGTTCCATACAATCGACGCTCAAAAGAAAGTTTGCACGGCTGGCTGAGGCGATTCAAGAAACCCGCTATTTTTTGCGCGCAATCGGGTTACGATTTGGACGCCCCTTTTGGTATCAATCATTTCCGTGGAAGTGATTTCTAACCTCGCTCACCGCTCCAGTCCTTGCTCATCACCATAATGATCAGTTGTATCACAAGATGAGTCCCCCCATACGAGAACAGCGCTATGGCTTGAAGCCGACCACGAGGTGGGCCCGATGGGACTCCGGAAAAGGCTCTCCTTCGCACTTAAGGGTGACGATGTACGTGCCCGCCGTTGGGATTGATTCGGGTGAGACAATCGCCTTGAGCTCGTCTTTGGACACGAAGCTCGTCGGTAGCGGCTCGCCGTTGAGCATGACTTGGTGGAATGGCCACATCCCGCCCGCACCACGCACCTTCAATACCGTCGGGCCGGATCCCTCGGTGAGAAAAAGCGGCGCGATCTCGAGATCCAGCGGCAAACTCTGAAACGAATAGAATGATGGAATCGGATTCTTGTATCTCTTAAATCCGATATCGATCACCTTTCCATCCATGATTACCATCTTCACGTTCTGCGTCATCCAGATATCTTGCAGCGGATCTCCCTCGACGATGGACAGGTCGGCGATCTTGCCGGGCTCGACGCTGCCGTAGTCCTTGTCCTTGCCGAAAGTTCTCGCGACGTTAAGGGTGGCAGCTTGGATCGCTGTCATCGGCGGCACACCCGCTTCGACGTCCATCACCAGGGCCTGATGCATCAATAAAGCTGCCATGCCGCGAGGCGGGTCCGAGCCTTCTTTCAGGATACCGCCCGCCTGGACGAAACGGCGGATGAACTCATTGGCTTTGTCATAACCGATCCTGGCGCGCTCGCGCTGCTCGGGCGTATAACGCTTGAGTAACTTGTCATAGGAGTTATCGGTCACCGCTCGGACTGCGGCGGGAAGATCGGCTTCGGGGTCGTTCAAGATTTGATTTTCTTTTTCCCTGAACCGATGCGCGCTCGGCGACAGCGGTCGCAGCCATTTGGCAATCGTCGGAGTCCATGCGACCTGATGCTGCACCATCGCGCCGATCACCTCGTCGAAATTCTCGGTTTGGTAATAAGCGCCGGCAAGTTCCTGATCGATGACGCCGCCGAGCCGATCCTCGGCGAGCTTGCGCCTGGCCGGCACATAAGGGATAGAGCTGTAACCTACGGACCAGATGTGCTCGATGGCGTCAACCCCTGCGTCGCAGTAGCCGACGACGTCCCAACTATGGGCGGCAACCGCCATGCCCAGCCGATGAGCCTCCTGGACGGCGACTTTCACCAGATCGAGAGAAAGAAATTCATTGACCTTGAGGATATCGCATCCTATTTCTTTTTTGCGCTGCACCGCGCGGCGCACCTCATCCGCCGTTGTGACGATGATGTTGTCACGAAAGGTTCTCGACCCGAAGGCATCGTGCCCGGTGCCAACGCCACCGATTGCCCGGCCTGACATCCAGATTCGCGGCCCGCGAATTTTTCCTAGATCGGTGCCCTGCTTTTGAGCGAGAGTCCATGGCCCATCCTGGTAAAGCTCGATATTGGCGCACGTGGTAATGCCCAGATGGAGGTATAGCTCTCCGTGGAAATCCTCCAGATGGCCGTGACCATCGATGAAGCCCGGCAGAACGGTTTTACCGTTGACGTCGATCACCTGGGCACCCGCCGGAACAGCGAGTTCGCCGCTCCTGCCTACTGCGGTGAACTTTCTTCCGTGAATAATGATCATCGAATTGTCGATAGCCGGCCGGCCGGTGCCATCGATCAATTTCCCACCCTGCACAACGAGTATTTCCTCTGCCATCTCTTTCCCTCCAAAATCCTGCTTAACAGGCCTTCGCAAACGGTTCTTTACTGACGAACGCGCAGCTCAGTACACGTTCTTGCATTCGTCGTAAACTGAATCTCTAAGGACAACTATTGATGAACCCGCTTTACTGTCAATGCAAATCTGAAAACGTTTGCCGCAGGAATGTAACGAGCAAATTAGCGCCAATCAATTTAATCCGCAGCGGACAAGTCGAACGGCGGCGCACACAAGCGTCAAAGAGGCAACCATCGATGCACGGGACCGAAGCGTTGCAGGTCGACATCCAATTCCGAGTCGTACCGAACGCTTGCGCCCTGCTGCAATCCGCATTAAAAGAGCCACGGCGACGGGCCTGCGCCTGAGCGCCGGCTGTATCAAGCCAGACTTGAAGGAGGTTACGTACGATGAAGCTCTACGTCCCATTTTACGCGATTGCGCTGCTGTTGTTTCCACCAATTGCCGTATTCGCGATCGACGAAAACCCCGCCGTAAAAGTTACCCAGCTTTTTAAGAC
>JAICEJ010000530.1 GCA_025924215.1 Candidatus Binatia bacterium | reverse complement strand
AATGGCAACTCCATGCTCGCCTCCTGTCGCCGTCAAGCTGCGCGAATCTAAGGAAAACGAAACTTTGTGTCAAGCTGATTGTTCTTCAAAGGATGAACAGGCGAGTACTATGAGGTATGGTCGACCACCGAAGCGCGGGTGCGCTCGGAGTGACTTACGCACCGATCATCAGAACGGTGAGAATTTAGCTTAACGGGACGAGTTTCATTTCGAATCGCTCGGCAATGCGTCGTTTGACAGGGTAGTCGTACCGCTGTAAATTTTCATAAACATATTTGGTACGGCAACGAGCGATCAAATGGAATCCGCACGAAACAGGGGCATGATCAAGCCCATTGCACTTTCGGCAACTCACATGGAATGCCGCGATTTGCATGAATCCATGGCCGTGCTGACCGATCTTCTGGCCTTCGAAAAAGTTGCCGAGAAGCCCGGTGAAGCGATATTGAAGCATCCGAACACGCATTGGCTGTTGGTGGTTCATGAGGCTGGCCCGGATGCGCCGACCAAGCAGATGCATAATCATTGGGGTGTGCGCGTGGCGACGACCGAAGAGGTGGACAGGGCCTATGAGTATCTGAACGCGCACAAGGCCGAGTACAAACTCGGCGCTATCGGCAGGCCGCTGTGGAATCACGGCTCGTACTCCTGCTACTTCGTTGAGCCGGGAACCAACGGTTGGGAAATCGAGTCCTATGAAGCGGTCAACCGGAAAGAATCGGCCAAAGCAAAAGCAGGCGGGGTGCGCGGACCACACTGGACGAGTCATTTCCCGGAAGAACGTTTCCCCGGCCGCGGCTATGTGCCTCAGGGGTTTACCCATGGTACCTTGGTTGCCCGTGACATGAACGTCAATCGTAAATTTTACACCGAAGTGTTGGGACTGGAAGTTCATCAAGCCAACGACCATGTGATCTATGTTAAACATCCGAACACTAAAACGTACATCGTCTGCGCCGAGCGCAAAGAGTTCAAAGTTTTCTCGCCGAACTTTCGCAATACTTTGACCGTCGAATCGAACGAAGCGGTTAAAGAGGCGTATCGCCTGCTCTCGGAAGAGGGAGACGGTCTAGGTGTCACCGAGTTGTTCCCGATCAATGAGAACGGCTCGTCGAATTCCTTCTTTTTTCGGGACCCCGGCACTAACTGCTGGGAAATTACCTCACACTCTTAGTTTATGATCGAAAAACCACTGGAGCAAATGGGGCTGCGCGAGCTTCGCGACATCGCCCGCCGGACCATGCCGGCCGAGGCTTGGCATCATTTCGACGGCGCCGCTGAAACCAAGGCGACGTTTTATCGAAATCCCCGTGCCTTCCGTCAATACATGTTTCGACAAAGGATTTTCCACGACATTACAGATCCGGACATTGGAATTGAGCTCTTCGGCCACAAGCTGCCGATCCCGGCGATTACCGCGCCGGTGGGTAGTTTCAGTCTGATTGGCAAGGACGCAGAACGGGAAGTCGCCGAAGGCACCGATCGGGCGGGCGCCATGATGTTCGTCAGCCAGGCGGCTAAATTCAATCCGCGGGATTGGCGCAACGCATCGAAGTCGCCGTTTGTCTTCATGGCATATATGAACCGCGGCCGAGAAGAAGTAGCTCAATACGCCAAGCTTGCTCAGGACCTCGGCTTTGCTGCCGCGGGCATCACGATGGATACGGTGCGACCGGTTAAGATCGGCGATGAAGTGCCGTTGTCGACCAAGGACGGTAAGCCGAGGAAGGGACACAAGTCTTCGCCTAAAGACATCGAGTGGCTCAAGCAACAAGTGTCATTGCCAGTGATCGTCAAGGGCATCATGAGCGCGGAGGATGCTCATGACGCAGTAAACGCTGGCGCCGATGCCCTGGTCGTTTCCAATCACGGTGGCAGAATTTTGGATTTTAATCGAGCGGCATTGGAGGTGTTGCCTGAAGTGGTTGCTGCCGTTGGCGCCCAGGTGCCGGTGCTGCTCGACAGCGGAATTCGCAGCGGCGGCGACATTGTTAAAGCCATCGCTTTGGGCGCGAAAGCGGTCCTGCTCGGACGTCCCGTAGCCTGGGGTGTCGGCGCTTTCGGCGCCCGCGGCGTCGAGCGGGTTTTCGCAATCCTAGCCGAAGAAATGCAGCGGGTTCTGACGATGACCGGCGTCGCCTGTGTTGCTGACGTGAGCCAATCGATATTGGTTTGCGATGATCCGGGCGGCAGGTGGAGGCGATGATTTGGTTATTTTGGGCGGCCCTTCTTGTGATCGCAGTTTGGCTGATTTGGATTTACAACGGCTTGGTGGCGCTGCGGCATCAGATCGAGAATGCCTGGAAGCAGATCGATGTGCAGCTTAAACGACGTTATGACTTGATTCCGAATCTTGTCGAAACCGTCAAGGGCTACATGCAACACGAGCAGGATACCTTGCAAAAAGTCATCGATGCGCGAAGCAGAGCCATGGCCTCGACCGGAGTTAAAGAAAATGCTGAAGCACAAACTGCGTTAACCCAGTCACTGGGGCAAATTTTCGCGCTTATGGAAAATTATCCGGATCTGAAAGCGAACCAGAACGTACTGCGCCTTCAGGAAGAGTTGACCACCACTGAAAACCAAATTGCCTTTGCTCGGCAATACTATAACGATCTGGTCATGCGTTATAACATGAAACAGGAAGTGTTTCCGTCCAACGTTATTGCCGGCTTCTTCCGCTTCCAGCCGAGCGAATTCTTCTCCGTTCCCGAAGCGGAACGAGCGGTGCCGCGCGTGAGCCTTAAACTCTCCCTCCTCTTTTAGGCCGGCAAACTGGATATCCTCAAGTCGCGAGATTTCGCTGAACGTCAAGCCCGCAATCGCCGGATCAGCGCGTCCATCGTGTTTTGCTTTTTGTTATTCTTTTTTCTCATAGGGCTGTCTATCGATTACCTCTACCTGAACGCGTTTACTGCGCGCGGACCTTCGGTTCCCATTGCTACAGTGATCGCGCTGGGTCTTTCGGCGACGCTGGCATACACAGGCTACCACCAGGGTAGCAAATTGATTTTGTCGTCGGTCGGCGCCGAGCCGTTAGACATCCAAATACCCGAGCATCGCGAACTGCACAATGTGGTCACAGAGATGGCGCTGGCGTCGGGCTGCCGGATGCCGAAAGTCTATGTCACGTACGATCCCGCGCCCAACGCATTTGCCATCGGGCGAGATCAGGAATCGGCGGTGATTTGCGTCACCACCGGTCTGCTGACCTTGCTCGGCCGCGAGGAAACACAAGGCGTGGTGGCCCATGAAATGGCGCATATCAAAAACAATGACACATTAGTCATGCTGCTGATCAGCGTCCTTCTCGGTGGTGTGGTTCTGCTCTCCGACTGGGCACAGCGCTCGATCTTTGGCGCGCGACCTCTGCGGCGCCCAAGCGGCCAGGCGTTGCTGGCGATTCCAGCGTTGCTGTTGATCGTCATCTCTCCTTTGATCTCGCGGCTCATGGCAACGGCGGTGTCGCGCCAGCGCGAGTATTTGGCCGATGCCACCGCCGTCGAGTTCACCCGCAATCCACGAGGCCTGGCAATGGCTTTGGAAAAGATCCGCGATGCCGGGATACCGTT
>JAICEJ010000529.1 GCA_025924215.1 Candidatus Binatia bacterium | reverse complement strand
CTCCGGGACTTGTACGGTTGGTCCATCGCGGTCAGGCTCGGCGCTTTCATGTACCCCGCCGAGGTTGCCGCAGACGCCGCCATCGTGGCGGCAATCGATCGTGCCAGTCGCGAGTTGACCAAGAAGGAATCTGAATTATTTTATTCGCCCGCCGCTCTGGACGCCGGATTTCTCAATCTCAATGGCATCGAGACGATTATGTTTGGTCCCGGCGATTTGCGCTTTGCGCACACCGATCGAGAGGCCGTCCCGCTACAAGAGGTTCGCGATGCGGCGAAGATTTACGCCGCCACCGCGCTGCAGCTGCTAATCTAAGAAATGCGGGACTCACCACGAAGGCGCGAAGGACACGAAGTTCGGAGTGTTTTCCGGAGAGGCTCAAAGGCGCCAACAAAGAAAAACAACGTTTATCCGATCTGGCGTCTTAGAGGAGGCAATCGTGCGAGTACCCGAGATCACCAACCGAGAGGAACTTCCGGAACACCAGCGGGAATTCTACGATTCGATTATAGCCAGCCGAAAAGGGATCGGCGCTCCCTATAATTTCCTCCTTCATGCTCCCGACCTGGCGGCGCGGACCGCGCACCTGATCGGCTATGCACTTTTTAGCACGGATTTTCCCAATGACGTAAAGGAGCTGGCGATCTGTACCGTGGCCCGGGAGATGGACTGCGCGTTCGAGTGGGCCGCGCACGCGGATGATGCGCACAAAGCCGGAGTTCGGCAAGAATGCATCAAGATCATTGAGAATCGCAAGGCGCCGGCCGGACTCACTGAACGCGAGGCGGAGGTGGTGCGTTATGTCCAGGAGCTTCTCCGGCCGCCGCACCGGATAACGCTTGCGACGTTCGATGCGCTAAAAGCGCGCATCGGTGTTCCTCGATTAGTCGAGTTGACCGGCATCCTCGGCGCCTATGTGGGGCTTGCATGCTCGCTCAACGCGTTCGAGGTGGAAACGCCGCCCGGCCGCCCGGTTCTGCCGCTCTAGGAATTGCCGCGAGCGATCAACGGTTCAGCGAAGATCAATCATCGAACGACAGCGGAGTCACTAACAAGTCTTTTCATGTTTGCATTCTCGTAAGTCATTCTTTCCCATCATTAACCATTCTCTTTTCTCTTCCCGGCTCGCTTGCTGCGTTAAATGGCCCGCTGCGATAATTCAAAAAGGAAAAGGTAGCGTCGAACTCTCGATCTCGCACCTCCATCGTCTCTACTTCCTTGATAGGGACTTTAGCCAGTTTTAGTCACGATTCTCCGTAACTATTTTCAAAAGCGATAAAGACTGATATCGCCTGGGGTGATTAGACAATTCCATGAATGCGTTTGTGCAAAGCAGAGGAACTTCAAGAACGCACGGGCGTCTGCTCACGGCAGTGATAGCGGCTATCGTGCTTGTGCTGCTTGGTGCGCCACTCATTATTTTATTCATTACAAGCCTTCGACCGCCAACGGCGCTCCCCCTGGATCCTGGCGTTTCGCTGGACAACTTCGGGGCGATTTTCTCCAGTCCGCGAATGTTTCAGGTCTTGGTTAATACTTCGATCTATGGCGGTGGCGCGCTTATCTTATCTCTGAGCTTGGGTGCGACGATTGCGTTTCTGGTTGAGCGAACCGACATTCCGTGTCGCTCGGTAATCTACACCGCGATGCTGATATCGCTTGCGGTGCCCACCATGTTGAAAGCTTTTGGTTGGGTACTCCTGCTGTCGCCCGGCCTTGGCTGGATCAATCATCTTCTGCGCAGCGGGCTCGGTCTTGAAGCTCCCAGCGGTCCACTGAACATCTATACGATGCCGGCGATGATCTTTGTCACCGGCATCGGTCTCAGCAATAACGCATTTTTGATGCTCAGCCCGCTGTTCAGACAGATGAATCCGGAGTTCGAGGAGGCGGCGCAGACTGCCGGCAGCCGGCGTCTGACGGTTTTGCGCAAGATTACTCTGCCGCTGCTGCTGCCGGGTATTTTGTCGGCGCTAATCTATTTCGGAATGGTTCTGGTACAGGTTATGGAGACCGCGCTTGCCATCGGAGTGCCTGGTGGCATACGAGTGCTGAGCGTGCACATCTATCTGCTCACCAAAGCGGAAGACGGTTTACCGATGTACGGTTTGGCCGCGGCCTTCGGTGTGGTTTTGCTGCTGCTCGCCCTGTTGCTGATGCTTCTTTACTTTTGGCTAACGCGCCAACAGGACAGGTTCAGCGTGGTTACGGGCAAGTCTTTTCGCCCGCGCCAACTCAAGTTGGGTTTCTGGAAATATATCGCCTTGGGATTCGTTATGCTGGTGATTGTTTCTTATGCTTTGCCGATTTTCATCTTGACTTGGGCCAGCCTTGTCAAGGTTTATCAGCCGCCCTCTCTCGAAGCGCTCAGCCAGATCAGCTTGCAGAGCTATTTTCGAACACTTACGAATCCTCAAGTGCGGCAGAGCGCGGTCAATACGCTGATCCTTGTTGTTATCGCCCCGACAGTGTCGGTGCTTATTGCTTTTTGTGCCAGTTGGTTTTCGGTAAAGCGCAAAATGCGCTGGGTGGAAGTATTCGCCATGACGCCCATGGGGATTCCCAACGTAGTGCTGGCGCTGGCGGTATTTTTGACTTACGTCCTGACGCCAATTCACGGCAGTATCTGGGTTTTGATTATGGCGCATATCGTTGCTCATCTGCCGTTTACCACCCGCGTTCTCAGCGCCGCTCTTTTGCAGCAACATAAGGAACTCGAGGAAGCCGCGAGAGTCACCGGCGCGACCACCGTCCGCGCCGTCCGGACCGTGACACTGCCGCTGCTCTTTCCGGCGTTGCTAAACGGTTGGCTCTGGGCGTTTTCCGCGACTTTGCGCGATTTTACTTTCGCGATTTTTCTGATGACCGGGCGTAACATGATTCTACCGTCGGCCATGTGGGTTTTGTGGAATGTTCCTGATATATCCGGTACCGCGGCGCTTGGAACGCTTTATATGTGCGGATTCTTTTTCGTTACCATGGCCGCGCGCTACTTCGACAAACGACAAAGACAAAAAGCCGGCTGGGAAGATCTCTAATAGATATGCCGGTGCGGCTGGAATTCGAAAGGAGTTTGACATGAACAGGGTCGATAGACCAAGTAAAACATTTGTCTCATTGTTATTTCTTGCGCTGATCGGTGCGCTACTTTCTCTTTCAACAAAAGTTGTGCTGGCTCAATCAGTGTTCGGCAAAACCTATGAAGATGTTCTCGACAAGGCCAAGAGCGAGGCTGAGTTGCGGCTGTGGTGGGAAGTGCCCGGCGAGAGAGGAGTCGGAGAGCAGTTCGAAGCAGCGTTCAAAAAACGATTTGGTTTCGTGCCACGGGTTCATCTTACACCCGTGACCAATCCTGATTCTTTGCTTAGATTCTTGACCGAGGCCAGGGTCGGCCGCATCGATGCCGATTTGTTATACGCCGGCGCGGCGGATATCGCCGGCCGGCCCGATCGGCTGGCGCTGTTCGAAGATATCGAGACGCCGCTGGTTAAAATATTCAGCCCGAAATTCAAAGGGCTCGAAGGAGTTCTTCGCAATGTGGCCGCATGGAAGCGGCCGTTTTCGGTTGACGTGACCACGTTGGCATCGG
>JAICEJ010000528.1 GCA_025924215.1 Candidatus Binatia bacterium | reverse complement strand
GCCTAGAAGACAAGCCACAGCAGCAGTGTCGATGTTACTCCAACAATGCTTGCGATCATTATGAGTGCGTCTTCTACCATGTTGTACCTCCATGTTGATTAAACGATGTGACTGAAAAATAGCGAGCAATGAGGCCAGGTCCCAGGAACATGATCAACAAAACAAGGATCACCAACAGATCGAGACCGTAACGGGACCAGAAGGCTCGTAACTTACACATCGCACCAAGGCGTTAGCGCAATAATGAGACCGCACCCAAATGTTTCGATACTTCCTTTGAAGGACACTTATGGGCATCTTTGACCAAGGCTATGAGCAGTTAATCATTGACGCGGCATGCCAACCGATTGGCAAACTGCCCGTCGGGTTCATGGATCTATCGAGGAATAACGGGGATTACTGATTCGAGCAGACAGAGCGGGTGGTATTCTCGAAACAATGGGTCGATGCAAAACTTTGGAAACCGGCGCCATCATTTGGCCGGTGCCTTGACTCACAAGATGCCTCAGCGATATAAGCTGCGCCTTATGCTGGACCCGCAGAAAAACTTGGACGTGAAGCTATGCTGAAACGCATCCGTGAACTGGATGCAGAGATAGCGCAGCATGAGCGCAATCTGCGTGAGGTGAGGCTCGGCTCCCGCTTGAAGAGCAGCTAAACCTTAAACTGCGGCGGTTCATAGAGGCAAATATTCCTGAGCTGGCGGGGAAAATCGATATAACCTGGCGGCATTAGAATCGGCGATTCTCGCTCTGGCTGCCTGCATGCTCTTATCTCTGACTTTACACTCACTACTGTTTTCAGGTGCTGGTAGGGATGCAATCCTAGTCTTTTCCCACTACGTGTTGACTTTGGCTTCAGCGCCGGCGGCGGGCGCTTTGGCCCAGGAATGAAGTAAGCGGCCCTCAGTCCACGCGGTTCATTCATGCCGCTCGGATCACGCGATCTTTCTCTGACGGGCTGTGGGTTTTGATGCTCATCTCCTCATGGTTTGCAGGGATTTCGACTGCGAATCCGCCGTACTCGAGTTGTAGCAACAACAAAAGGCTGTATGTCAGCATAATCAAGCCCGCCAGCTCGAGTGATTCCTCGATCGTTGTCAGCGACAGGAACAGGAGATCGGGTTGTCGGTAGAGACCCCCGATCATCTCCATTCCCAAAGCTCCCGCCAGATAGGTCGCGGCCGACATACCCAACCAGAACCTGGATCGCTGATTCAAGCGCCACCATACGGGCAAGAATAGCATCGCTAGCAGCAATACCGCAGCGCCATAAGGTAACACCCAGGCGAAGAAAAAGATTCCAGATAAATTCCATGCCTCTCTAACCGGCCTGCCGAGTAGCTCGTGGACGGCAAATAACTCATCGAACCCGAGGAATAGGAACAACACCGCCAGCATCAGCCAAATTACGCTCGGCTTAGATAGGATTTTGGCGGCTTGTCGGACACTCAAAAGGAGCAACACGTTGAGCAGGAATAAACATCCGGAATAATAGGTCGGCACGTTTTGTTCCGTGTCAAAATCGAAGAGTTGAGCCAGCCCATAAACGTCAGCGTAACCGAGGACATATATCATCCAAAGGCCGACGAGATTGGCCAGCAGCAAAAGAACTGCGACTACTACTAAAATTCTTACTACTTTGCCAGGGTGCAGTGTGGCAGTGGGAGGGTTTCGCATTACAAGACCTATCCGCGATCAGGCCTCGAGTCGCTTCTACCCTATGGTGTACTTGCGGAAATGTTGCCGTATCTAGAGTGTTCGTACGACCCGTTCTGAGCACTCCAGCTCGGTAAAACGTAGCGGAATTAAATATCCTATATCGAAGTCAGCGAGAATCTGTCAACTGAAAAAGAAAGAAATGTGGTAGGTCAGCGAAAATGTTACCCCAAAACTGTTCAGCGATTATGTCACCCCATTGGGTAGGATCTTCTCCTAGAAGGAGGAGATCGGATGAGTCAATGGGAGATGAGGATGAGTCAGCGAGAGTTACATCGAGTGCATGTAGTGCGATTGACGATGGAGGGTCGGGAGAGTGTCGGAGAGGGGGCAAAGCTTTTGGGGATCTCGGCGCGTCAGATGAAGCGATTGCGGCGAAAGATGAGAGAGGGAGGGGTCGGGCAGCTGGTTCACGGCAATCGTGGCAAGGCGGCATGGAACAAGACGCGATTGCCAAGACTCAGAAAAGTGATCGAATTAGCGCGCGGCCGCTATCAGGGACTAAACGACACGCACTTGAGCGAGAAGCTCAAGGAAAAAGAGCAGATCAACTTATCGCGACCGACGGTGCGGCGGGCTTTACGGGCCGCCGGCCTGGCCGCCGTGCGCAAGCGCGGTGTCAAGCGGCACTATAAGCGTCGAGAACGCAAAGCCCAGGAGGGAGCGCTGTTGTTGTGGGACGGCAGTCCTCATCGCTGGTTTGGAGAAAAGTTCGGCGAGTGGAGTTTGATGGCGGCCATCGATGATGCCACTGGGAAGTTAGTCTGCGGCGTGTTTGCGCGGCAGGAGGACGCTCAGAGTTATTTGACCTGCCTAAGGCAGATCGTGCTGAAGAACGGTATTCCGTTGGCCATGTACATGGATCGCCATGGGATTTTCCGTCGTAACGACGATCATTGGACGGTGCAGGAGCAACTGGCCGGTCAACAAACGCCCACTCAGGTGACTCAGGCGCTGTTAGCTTTAGGCGTTAAACCCATCTTTGCCCTTTCGCCTCAGGCCAAGGGGCGTGTCGAAAGGCTGTTTAATACCTTGCAGGATCGCTTGGTGCAGGAGCTACGGTTGGCTCGGATCACCAGCCCTGAACAAGCTACACTCTTTGTGAACGGCTCTTTCAGAACCGATTTCAATGCTCGCTTTGCTAAACCGGCCCGAGAGATCCAAGCCGCCTGGCGGAGCTTACCCAAAGAACTTGATGTCGAACGGATCTGCAGCTTTCGCTATGAGGCCACCGTCGGCAATGACAATGCCGTGCGGCTTGCCGGAATGATCCTGGATATCCCGGCGGGACCGCGTCGTCGAGGTTACGCCAAAGCTCGTGTTGAACTCCGGCAACTCCTCGATGGTCGCTGGCGTGTGTATTACAAAAACGAGTTGCTCCTTGAGACCGCGCCTTGCGCAGCTCAAGTACCGCTAAGAACCCTGCGACGCAACTATCGCTCAAGCAAACCAAGAAAAATCGTCGCTGCCAAAAAACCACCTCCGTATTTCGCCTATAACGCACGATCTCGGACCGGCCGCTACCCTGGAGTACCTCACAATTGAAGGTGTTGGCATGATCAAATCTGACTGAGTAACTAACTGACTACCCCTAAAGGGGTGACATTTTCGCTGATCACTTAAGGTGACATATTGGCTGACCTTCAACATGAACGACGCTCCAGTAAGCTTCATTCAGCGCGCCAACTATGCTAATTCTGATTAATTCAGCGAGTGAAATTTAATTAGCTGATCCTATGGCAAAAAATTTTAACAGTGCGGCCGAGAACGAGATTATCGCGCTGCGCCAAGAGCTTGAGAAGCACAACTATCATTACCATGTGCTCGACAATCCGTTGATCAGTGATGCCGAGTACGACCGGCTATTCCACCGCCTGAT
>JAICEJ010000527.1 GCA_025924215.1 Candidatus Binatia bacterium | reverse complement strand
TGGATCCGCTGTTTTCCTGCCTGTAGGTTTCAACGAACATAATTTCACCTCCCTCTCTGTTTTTTAATCTATCTAAATTCTCTCACATGATCAGGTCCTACTAACGTAGTCTCTGGAGGATGGCGGGTTGCTCTTAAAAGTGGCGCAAATTTTGTACCAGCAAAATAATTCGATACGTTTGATTTGCAGTCTCTATGTTCGGACAAATGCGCGCGCGCTGTATCATTTACGAGACAATATTCTTCGTCTGGATCAGCCTCCAATACCAGTGAGATCATCACCCAGCCAAACTGCATTCGGAATTTGACAGCAGAGTTGAAGCTTACAACAGCAATCAGACGATATATTTAACACGTCTTTTTAAATGAATCATTTATCCACCCGCGCAGCTTATTATCGGTCTGCAAATCGATCCTCCAGTAGTCCATTGAGAACTATGCTTAATGCAAACCACTTGTCGCAGATGTGAGATCCGTTGGACCTATCCTCGGAACCCCGCCGTCCCTTCTATAATGGCAAGCCTTGTACATGGCGAATGCGAACTCTCTAGTGATCATCATTGGACGTAATGCTGCAGATAGGCCTGACAAGCAGCTACCGCGTGGCATAGAAGCTGCGTTTTTCCAATTCGCGATTCCGGGAGATGACAGGCACATCACCGCGATTTAACCAGCGCAAATGCTGTTTGGTGCTAATTCAAACGAACACTTGTCGACCTTCATATAAATTATAAATATCTCGAAAGCAATGGAGAGGTAAAAGGGAGGACGAATGTTTCGTGAAAAAGTTGAGCTTAAAGATCTTGAACAAATGGACCCTGAGTATCGCGATCTTCTAACCCGAGTCGTGACAATCCAAGCCGATTGTGAAATTGGCGGACCGCATCTTTATGCAAAGGATATTTTGCCGTCCGCCCCGACGAAGACCGACCAATTACTTGTTGCGCGGACTGCATCTGAAGAGCTTGACCATTACCGAAAGATCGCGCGCGTAGCCGGAGATTTCGGCGTCGACGTGTCTTTCGTATTAAGCTGGCCAAACCAGGAGCGTTACCTGGAGGCATTCCGGGGAACCATCAACACCTGGGAGGATTTCGCAGTCTTCGGATTCCTAATCGATCGTGTGGGACGTTACCAACTCGAAGAGTTCTTTGGTTGCAGCTATCAGCCGCTAACCGATATACTGCCGATCATCATCAAAGAAGAGATTGGTCACGTTGGCTACGGCGAAAGCAAGACAGCCGAGCTCGCGGCTAAAGGAGAAGAATCGAGAGAGAAAGTGCAGGCAGCGCTCGATAGATGGTACGTCAAAGCCCTGGATATGTTCGGCCGATCGGACTCGACCCGCGACCAGCGATACATCTATTGGGGGTTAAAACGTAGAACCAACGCCCAAGCCCGGCAGGAATTCATTCGCGAGGTTGACCCGCTCATTGAAAAACTAGGGTTGAGAGTGCCTGATCCCATCCAGGGGCGGCAATATCTTTAATAAAGAAAAAGTGAAAGGATGCGGACAGGTCAGTTACCGCGGGCACCCAGCTGGGATTCTAAAGATTGCCATCGCGCGTAGCACTCTTCCAATTGATTTCCGAGCGCCGCCAGTCGCTCGAGAGCCGACGTAATTATCGCGCCCGGTTGCCGGTAGAAATCAGCTTGTGCCATCTTAAATTGTAGTTCCGACTGCTCTGTCTCCAGCGCTTCAATTCTGGCCGGTAGTGATTCAAGCTCGCGCCTCTCCTTGTACGACAACTTACCGTTATTTCTGCCGGGCCGATCAGGCTGGGCGGCGATTGCGGGCACGGGACTTTGGTGCTGTGTCTTAGTACGGCTTGACTGACGCAGTTCCTGACAACGAACCCAATCCGAG
This sequence comes from Candidatus Binatia bacterium, assembly GCA_025924215.1. Classification (GTDB taxonomy): domain Bacteria; phylum Desulfobacterota; class Binatia; order UBA9968; family UBA9968; genus WHTF01. Next base: position 1,733 of record JAICEJ010000527.1, on the reverse strand, counting down.
TAGCCGCCGGCATATTCGACGAACCTCCCAGCGCCTTCATAGACCAATGTGCTGGTAACGATATTATCTAGAAAAGTTCGATCATGGCTTACAAGCAACAGTGTTCCTTGGAAGTCGGCTAGCAGATCTTCCAGCAGCTCTAGTGTATCGACATCGAGATCATTGGTGGGCTCATCGAGAACTATCAGGTTGGCGGGTTGGGTAAAAACTTTGGCTAGTAGTAATCGATTGCGTTCGCCGCCGGACAGAGCCTTTACCGGCGAGTCGATCCGTTGGGGCGGGAACAGAAAGTCTTTCAGATATCCGATTACATGACGCGAACGGCCTTGAACTGAAACGTAATCGGAGTCGCTGAGGTTTTCGCGCACCGTCTTTTCGGGATCGAGAATACGCCGATGCTGATCAAAGTAGGCCAACTGGAGGCGCGTGCCCAAGAAGACTTCTCCGCTGGTTGGCGTTATCTCACCCAAAATCAGCTTGAGCAGCGTGGTCTTGCCGGACCCGTTCGGACCGATAATGCCGACTCGATCACCGCGTAAGATGCGCGTCGACAACTCCCGAACAACCAGATCATCGCCATAGCCGAAGCCTACACGATGCATATCGACCACCAGCTTTCCGGACAAAGCGCCGGCATCAATACCAAAACTGGCTTTACCCTGGGCGTCCAAACGCTGGCTATGCTCCCTGCGCATCTCCTGAAGAACCTGCACGCGTCCCTCATTGCGTGTACGCCGTGCTTTAACACCGCGCCTGATCCAGGCTTCTTCCTCGGCCAGTTTTTTGTCAAACTTCGCGGCGGCGCGCTCTTCGACCGCCAGAAGCTCGTCCTTTTTCCGCAGATAGGCGTCGAAGTCGCCGGGATACGAATTCAACATACCGCGATCAAGCTCGACGATGCGCGTAGCCAGGTGGCGCAGAAAGCTTCGATCGTGAGTGATAAACATCAATGCGCCGCGAAAACCTAGAAGAAACTTCTCGAGCCAGATAATCGTGCTGATATCAAGGTGGTTGGTCGGTTCATCGAGCAACAGAAGATCGGGCTCGCCAACTAAGACCTTGGCCAGCATCACCTGACGACGAACACCGCCGGAACAAGCCTTCAATGGCTTGTCAGCAGGAAGCGCCAGCCGGGTCAGTACCGTTTCAACCTTCTGGTTCAGGTTCCACCCGCCCATTAACTCGATACGCGTGTCCAGTTTTGCTAATTCATCGAGTGATGGCCGTTCCGTCGCAGCAGCCTTTAGCGTGGCCTGATGATATTCGAAAAGGAGTTTTCCCAGCTCACCCAAACCGGAAGCAACCACCTCGAAGATTGTTTGTTCCTTGTCCGGCGGCACTTCCTGCTCTAAATGCGCAACCCGCAAACCCTCCTGAACCCAAACCTCGCCTGCTTCCGGAACAGCGTCGCCCGTGATGACACGAAATAATGTTGTCTTTCCAGTTCCGTTGCGACCGACGAGACAGACCCGCTCACCGGCATCGATCTGAAACTGAACATGAGCGAGCAATGGCAGATAGCCGTAAGAGAGCGAAATATTATCTAGGCGTAAAAAAGGCATCGTTGTCGACGTCAGCGTAATTTACCAACGTAGCAGTTTTGCCGACGAACTCAAAAACTGCCATCTTTCAAACAAGCATCAGTGGAGTTGGGACGTAAGGAGGCCGCTGTTCGCGGTTCAACGCTGTTCAATCACACGCTAAGATCCGACGCGCAATCGGCATTACGGATC
>JAICEJ010000526.1 GCA_025924215.1 Candidatus Binatia bacterium | reverse complement strand
TTTGCCTTCGAGGAGCAGGCCGCCGAGAACCGCGCCGGCGGCGTTGGCGCCAAGCAGTATGCTGTACGCCCAGTCCTGCTTATCATGACCAAAGTCATGCGCGAATCCCGGCATCTGCGCTTGGAAGGCATTGCCGACCAGAAGGGACGTGGCGCCGCCCAGAAGGATCATTGAAAAGATCGTGCGATTGGCCGACGTCTCTCGCAGCAACTGGATCGCGCCCTGCACCGTAAGTCGCGGCGCCCTGCCGCTCATCCCCTCATCCCGGCTGTGGCCAGTGTACGGGAAGACGAACATCAAAAGCAGCATCGGCAGGAACATCAAAGTGTTGATGAATAGCCCTGCCGGCGCGCCAAACAGCAACATGGTTGCGCCGCCCACCGCCGGACCGAAGAGAATGCCCAGCTGTCGCGCGGTGGAATTGAGTCTGACCGCGCTCTGCAGGTACTCGCGACCGACAATGTCATGAATGATCAACTGGCTGCTCGGCCCGCCCAGCACTCCAGCCATGCCGTGGATAACCAGCAACACACAGGCGTGCCAGACTTCGATGGTATCGGTGAGAAATAGGATAGCCCAGGTTAGCGACACCGTCGCATAGAGGAACTGGGAGGCTTGGATGACCCTCCTGCAGTCGTGGCGGTCGGCCAGCGCACCAAAGTAGACCGCGAAAAAAAGGAATGGTGTCCAGTGACTGATTACGGCAAACCCGCCGAGAACCGGCGAATGAAATTTTTGAAACAGCAGCCAGTAACTGATCACGTGCTCGATGTTATCGCCCATGGTCGAGAACAAGTTAACCAGAAAATACCTGCGATAATCCCGATGATGCAAAGCCGCGAACGCGACTTTCCTGTTTGAATCGACTGATGTCGGGGATTTCCGCGGACCTGTCATTTAACAGGAACTCCAAACATCGATGTGTTTCACATTCAGTTTAGCCCTGAGAGTCGGCAGACTTCTCCGCCACGACCATCAACTCCACGAAATCTTCAGCTGAACTCGCTCTGATGCTGGCCCGGCATGAAAAAGGCAAACAGCCCCAACGTTACCGCCAGCAGCGCCATCGCGCTCAATGCCAGTGACCAGTGAACGCCGATCAATCCGCCGACCACGCCGACCGTGACACCGCTAAATGCGCGCAGGCCCATACTGGCCATCGAGAACAAACCAATGACCCGACCACGGAGGTGACCCGGCGCGAGCAGTTGCACGATAGTCTGAGCCATCGAGTAGAAGGCAAGGTTGAGAATGCCGGCGACAAATAACAGCATCAGTGACAGGTTGTAGTTGTACGAAAGCGCAAACGCGGTAATGACGAGACACCAGAGAATAGCGCAGACAATCGCTGTTTTGACCCGGGGCTGAAGCCACCCCTTCCCTTCCAGCAAAAATCCACCGAGAACTGCGCCCGCCGCGTTAGCCGCAAGCAAGGCGCTGTACGCGAAATCGGCTTGCTCGGTGCCGAGATCATGGGCGAATTCCGGCATTTGCGCTTGGAAGGCGCTGCCGACGAAAAACGATGCACAGCCGCCGAGTGCTACCATCGTAATGATCGGTCGGTTGCCTGAGACTTCGCGCAGGGTGTAGAGGGCATCGCGCCACCCAACGCGGCGGCGCAACGGCGCCGCAGCTTCTCGAGAATGGCCGGTGTAAGGTACGGTCAACAACCAAATAGTCAGCGGCAAATAGATTAGCGCATTGACGAACAGCCCCGCCGGCGGTCCGAGCAGCAGCATCAAGGCGCCGCCCACGGCGGGGCCGAAAAGAACCCCCATCTGCCGGCTCGTGGCATTAAGACGCACGGCGCTTTGTAAGTGCTCGGTGCCAACGATATCGTGGATCAGCAGCTGACTACCTGGGCCCCAGAGCACGCCGGCCATCCCGTGGATGGTCAGCAGCACGCAGGCATGCCAAACCTCGATAGTATCGGTCCAGAACAGAAACGCCCATGCGGCCGACACGCCCATATACATGAGCTGCGCCAGCTGAATCACTTTGCGGCAATCATAGCGATCCGCCATGGCGCCGAAGTAAACCGAGAACAAGAGAAACGGCGTCCAGTGAACCAGCACGGCAAAACCGGCCAGGGTCGGTGAGTGAAACTTCTGATACAGCAGCCAGTAACTGATGACATGCTCGATATTGTCAGCCATCATCGCGAGCATGGTGCCGATGAAATAAACCCGGAAGTCCTTATGATGCAGCGCGGCAAAGGCAACTTTTTGGGGTGCAGCTGAATCCTCCCGCTCAACGGCGCTCTTCAAATCAATCGCAACTCCGTACTTGGAAATTATTGACTAGCGCTTGAAAAACGCCGTCACAGGCAGGTCAAAGGAATCTTAGATGTGAGTTTTCGCTAAAGTTGGATCCATAAATAATCAAGGTTGCATGGGATAAGCGCAATTTAATCGATAGATCATTTTGAACAGCCTGCTACATTCGACAGTAATGGATATCAAAAACCTATGCAAACCGCAGCTCGGTTTTCGCTTCGTTCTAAGATGCCGGTCTCTTCAGTGATTTCGCTGGAATTAGAATCAACGATCTCTCACACTAAGACTTTCGATTTGGGATGAAATTTTTTTTCTTTGCTGGGTTACTCCAACTACTGACCGCCTGCTCAGTGCCGATCATGCAATTAGATTCTCACGCGGCCGGGAAGAATGCCAAAACAATTTTTGTCGTCCACAATAACTGGCATGCCGCTCTAGTTGTACGAAGGGCCGATCTGACGGAAGGCCTCGTTCCCGAACAAGACCACTTTCCCGAAGCGGAGTATCTCGAAATAGGCTGGGGAGATCGAGATTACTTCCCAGCGACAGAGGAAAGTGTTGGATTAGCGCTTAGGGCGGCATTCTGGTCGCGCGGGAGCGTGCTTCATGTCGTCGGCCTTAGGGGCGCCGTTAGAGATTATGTTACCGACGGCGAGATCATCGAACTTGCTCTTTCGCCCAAAGCTTTCCGGCGGCTGAGCGAGTTTATATCTGCCAGCTTCTCGAGAGCAAATCCGTCTATCCCAGCGCAGTCGCAGCCCGGCCTGGTTTCGTACTCTCGGTTTTATCCCGCATCCGGGAGGTTCAGCATCCTTAGAACATGCAACACATGGATAGCGGAAGCTCTAAAAAGCGCCGGGCTTGATATCAGTCCCAGGTATGTCATCACCGCCGCAAGCCTAGCTCGCCAGGTTCGAGCGCATGAGGTGAGAAATTAAACTTCTATTCGCAGACCTGTTCGAGTTGTCTGTGCGCTAGTGGCGCTCGCCTAGAAACATCGTGAGCTAATCTCGACCTTGGCAGCTGCAGGCCCCTGGGTTAAAATATAACTAAACCCAGGTCATGGGTGCCCATCAATTACCCAGCGATGTCTTGTGAAAACTTGAGAGATTTTCGAATCCACAATGAAGCCAGCTAGACCTCGTTTACCAGTTGTTTTGTTTCTGATGGTTGCCCTGATTGGCAGCTGTCGCACCGGTACAGTTCCACAAGCACCCACGGGTTCGGAGCAAACTCCAGAAATCGCCGGCCTCGAATCATCTCATCCCGCCCCCGGCGAACCTGCATCGGAACCGGCAATCACACCGGCAAAGATTCCGCCGGTGGCA